>NZ_JACHDL010000007.1:0-288929 GCF_014201055.1 Paraburkholderia sp. CI2 | reverse complement strand
GTTCGAAGTCTTCGCCAGCATGCTTGAACTTGCCTCCCGACCTGATACTTCCGTTCATTAAGCCCTGTGTTGCGCTTCACCTTTGAAACCGCCCGGGAAAAAACTTTCTAATGGGACTATAAAGTGCTGGATCGCACAAAAGATACGCGCTGCGAATGCTATTCGTAGCGCATCGGAAAAATGCTTATTTACCTTCGCTCAAGCCGCGCTCGAGCGCCGCGACACCCGCCGGCAGATCGACGTTGACGCCGAGATCGACCATCGTGCGGCCCAGCGCATGCACGGTGCGAAACAGGTTGTGCTCGCGGCACTGTTCGCCCATCTGGCCGATACGCACGATCGGCAGACCGAACGAGCCGGAGATTTCCACCTGATGCTGCCGCGAGATATGCGCGCAGACGTCGGTGGGACTGAGGCCGTCCGGCACTTCGATGCCGACCACCGAATTCAGGCGGCAATTCTCCGGCGCATACAGTTGCAGGCCCATCGCGGTGACGCCTTGTTGCAACGCGAGCGAGCATTTCAGATGGCGCGCGAAGCGCTTCTCCAGCGTCTCCGCGCAGACGAGCCGCAGCGCCTCGTGCAGCGCGAGCACGCCCGACACCGGCGCCGTGTAGTGATACCCGGCGTTGTGCCAGAAGTTTTCCGCCAGCGACGCATCGAGGCACCAGTGCGTATTGGGCGCCGTGCGGCCTTTGACGCGCGCCCAAGCCGCGTCTGAAAACGCAATCAGCGACACGCCCGGAATCGATGACAAGCCCTTCTGGCCGCCGGTGATCACCGCGTCGATGCCCCAGGTATCCATGTCGAGCGGCATCGTGCTCAGCGTGCAGACAGCGTCGACGATCACGAGCGCGCCCGCTTCCTTCGCAAGCGCGGCGATGTCTTTCAGATGATGATTCCACACGGTGTTCGAGGTCTCGCCCTGCACGACCGTGACGACCTCGGGACGCTCGCGGCGCAGCGCGTCGGCGATCTGGTCGAGACTCGCGACCGTGCGGTCCGCGACTTCGAGCATGCTCACGCGCGCGCCGACGCGCCGGCCCATTTCGCCCATGCGGTCGCTGAAGAAGCCGTTCTTGATGCACAGCATGCGCGTGCCTTCCCACGCGAGATTGGAGATCGCCATCTCCATCGCGCCCGATCCCGGTCCCGCGACGCCGAGCACCCACTTCGACTGCGTCTGGAACACGTAGCGCGCCATCGTTTTCACCTGGTTCACCACCTTCGCCATCGTGCCGCCCAGATGGTTGATCACGATCGCATTGGCCTTCGCGACCGCGGCGGGAATCGGCACGGGGCCGGCGCCCATCATCAGCAGCGGTTCTTCGGGAAGGATGGCGTCGAGTGATTCGACAATCGGACAGGGGACGGACGAAGCAACGGTAGTGGAGGTTGAAGTCGGCATGATCGGTATATGAATGTGAAGCGCAAAGGAACGAACGGCCTCGCGGCAGGCACGCCGCTCGAGGCCGTTCGTCCGATCATTCACCGAACCGCGCGATCGCGCAAGTTTTTTGGCCAGCGTAGCAGGCCGCTAAGCGCGACCGGCGCCCGTGGCCGGTCGCGCGTGAGTCACTTCATCACCTTTGTCTTGTCGAGCTTGCTGCCGGTTGCCGCGTTGTAGCGCTCGACATAGTCCTCGATCAGCCTGCGCATCGCGCGACCGATCTTGCGATAGTCCGACTCGTTCAGGTTGGCGAGCGACACACGCCCCGACGGATGCTGCGTGCCGAAGCCGCGGCCCGGCAGCAGCACCACGCGCGCCTCGCGCGCGAGCCGGAACAGCAGCTCGGACGGCTCGGTGTTCTTCAGCAGCCAGTCGACGAACTCGCGCCCGAAGGCTCTTTCACCGAGGAATTCGATGTCCACGATCGTGTAGTAGTCGACCTTGTTCGGATCGTCGTCCTCGAACGCGATGCCCACTTCCTCGTACAGAGCCTGCTTGCGCTTACGGATCAGGCGCTTCAGCGCGTTCTTGTACGCGTCGGGCGTGTCCATCAGCGAGAACAGCGAGAACAGCACCATCTGCACCTGCTGGGGTGTCGACAGCCCGGCCGTGTGATTGAGCGCGACTGTGCGGCTATCGGCCACGAGCCGGTCGATGAACTTCAGCTTGTCCGGCTCGGTCGTGATCGACTCGTAACGATGGTGCAACTCCTTCTTCACGTCCGCCGGCAGTTCGCCGATCAGCTTGTCGAGCACGTTGTCGCGATGCGTCGCGACCGCGCCGAGACGCCAGCCGGTCGCGCCGAAATACTTCGAGTACGAGTAGACGAGGATCGTATTCTTTGGCGCGAGCGCGAACAGCGAAACGAAGTTGTCGGCGAACGTGCCGTATACGTCGTCGGTCAGCAGGATCAGATCGGGCCGATCCTTGACGATGCTGGCGATGTGCCCGAGGCTCGCGTCGTCGATCTTCACCGACGGCGGGTTGCTCGGATTGACGAGGAAGAACGCCTTCACTTTCGGATCACGCAGCTTGTCGAGCTCCTTCTTCGAGTATTGCCAGCCGCTCGCGACGTCGGCTTCGAGATTGACCACGTTCAGCCGATAGTCGTTGAGCCGCGGAATCTCAATGTACGGCGTGAAGATCGGCATGCCGAGCGCGATCGTGTCGCCCGCCTTGATCAGGTGATTCTCGCGCATCGTGTTGAAGATGTAGGTCATCGCCGCGGTGCCGCCTTCGACCGCGAAGACGTCGAACTCGCCGATGAACGGATGCCTGCCGATCATCTCGCGGCGCAGATACTGGCCGACGATGATTTCCGACAGCTTCAGCATCCGGTCCGGCACCGGGTAATTCGACGCGAGAATGCCCTCGCACATCTCATACAGAAAGTCGGTCCCGGACAGCCCGAGCTGATCGCGCACGTACGACACCGCGCCGCGCAGAAAGTCGATGCCGGGGACGCCCCGGTTCTCGCGCAGAAACAGGTCGAAGCGCTCTGCGAGTCCGTCGCGGCGCGGAAAACCGCCGACGCCTTCCGGCATGTACGCGAACGAGCGCTCGGACTCGCGCATCGCGAACAGGCCGAGTTGCCAGAAGCCGTGGCGGGGGATCGTCGCGAGAAAGTTCGGGTTGCCGCGGCCCGCGTTCAGCATCGCGAGGTTGGCGGCCCGCTCGACCGCGCCGCCGCCGGCGGCCTTGATCAGTTCGTCCTTCAGTTCGAACGGGCTCAGCGCGGCAAGACCCGCGTCCACGCTCGAGCGTTTCTTGTCGCCCTTCTCTTTTGCCATGATGCGTTCTCCAGTGAAGAGGTGAAACACGCCGGCGTGGCGAGGGGTCCCGGTTGCGGCCGGCTATAGAGATCGATACCGAACTGCGTTCGATAACAGTGCGGCAAAGTGCGCTAAACGTGCAATCAGCCGCTACACGAGCCCGACCACCAGCGGCCCGAGCAGCGTCAGCGCGACGTTCGCGATCGCATAGGTGATCGCGAACGGTACGGTCGGCACCGCGCTTTCGGCCTTGTCGAGCACGCCGCCGAACGCCGGGTTGGCGCTGCGCGAGCCGGACAGCGCGCCGGCCAGAAGCGCCGCGTTGTTGTAGCGCAGTACGTAGCGGCCGAACAGCATCGTCAGCAGCAGCGGGAACAGCGTGACGAATACGCCGAGCAGGAAGATGGTCACGCCGCTCTGCTTGACCGTGACGACCGCCTGCAGACCCGAATTCAGACCGACCACCGCGACGAACGCGGCGAGCCCGAAGTCCTTCAGCAGTTGCGAGGCGGCCGACGGCATCACGCCGTACATCGGATACTTGCCGCGCATCCAGCCGAACAGCAGGCCCGCCAGCAGACAACCGCCGCCCGAGCCGAGCGTGAGCGGCACGCCGCCCACCTTGACGACGATCAGCCCGATCAGCAGACCGATCACGAGGCCGACGCCCATGTAAATGAAGTCGGTCTTGTTGCTGTACGGCAGTTCGTAGCCGGCGGCTTCGACCGCGCGCCTGGTGTCTTTCGGCGAGCCGTAGAAGGTGATCACGTCGCCGTGCTGCAGTTCGGTTTCGGGCAGCACCGGCAGCGGCTGCCCGGCGCGCGAGATGCTCTGGACGTAGACGCCGTGCCGCGTGTCGCGATCGATCAGTTGGCGCGCGGCCGCGATCGTCGTGTGATTCATGCCCTTGCGCGTGAACACGCCCTCGCGCGTTTGCATCACCACGCCGATGTCCTCGGCTTCGCCGACCTCGTTGCCTTTCGCGCCGAACGCGACGACCGCCTCGCGTCGGCCCACGACGAGCACGATGTCGCCGGGTTGCAGCACGAAGTCGGGCTTCGGCTCGATCTGCTGGCCGCCGCGCTTGATGCGCTCGATCGTCAGGCCTTCCCCGTGCAGCGACTCGACCGCCTGCACGCTCTTGCCGGCGCTGAAGTCGATCCGGTACGCGCGCCCGATCAGTTCGGGCAGCGCGGACACCTGCCCCGGCCCGCGCGTCGGCGCACCCGACGACAGCTCGCGCTCCGCCTCGATCGACGCTTCGCGCAAGCCCTGTCCCATGAACTTCGGCAGGATGTTCACGCATACGATGATCGCGCCGAGCGAACCGAACACGTAGGTGACCGCGTACGCGATCGCGACGTCCGACTGCAGCGATTTGACCTGATCGGCGGGCAGGCCGAGCCGCGCGATCGCGTCGCCCGCCGTGCCGATGATCGCCGACTGCGTGAGCGCGCCGCCCGCGAGCCCGGCCGCGAGCCCCTTGTTCAGATGGAACAGCTTCGCGCACACCACCACCGTGATCAGCGCGCTGACCGCGAGAAACACGGCCATCGCGATCTCACGCAGCGTCTTGCGGTTCAGCGAATTGAAGAAACCGGGCCCGGAGTCGTAGCCGACCGCGTAGATGAACACCGCGAACATCACCGCCTTCACACCGTTGTCGACCGTCACGCCCGCCTGGCTGATCACGACTGCCGCCAGCAGCGAGCCGCCCACGCCGCCCAGCTGGAACTTGCCGAAGTTGATCTGCCCGATGAAATAGCCGACCGCGAGCGACAGGAACAGCGCCATCTCCGGTGACTTGTGAAAGATGTTGTGTAGCCAGTCCATCGTGCCCTCGCTGAGTGGTTGCCGGGTTCGTTGGCGAGACCCGGTACGAGTACGGCGCGCGCCTGTGCCGCGCGAGCGCCTGATTTGCCGCGCGGTGCGAAGCGCTGCGCGGCATGCGGCTTCGGCAAGTCCGGCTAGCCGAGCTTGCCGGCCAGGCCCACCACCACGGGTCCCGTCAAAGGCAACAGGATGTTGGAGAGCGCGTAGGTGATCGTGTAGCCGATCACCGGCGTCGAATTGCCGGCCACGCCAACGAGCGCGCTGATCGCCGGCGTACTGCACTGCTGGCCCGCGATCGCGCCAAGCAGCATCGGCGCTTCGAGCTTCAGCAGCGCATGCCCGATCCATAGCGACAGCAGGCCCGGCACGAGCACCATCAGGATGCCGGCGAGCGGCAGCGCGAGTCCGTATTCGCGCACGAGCTTGATCGCGTCGGGCCCGGCCGACAGCCCGACCGCTGCGATGAACGTCGCGAGTCCGAAATCCTTGATGATCTGCGCGGCCGCCGACGGCAGCGAGCCGACGAGCGGATGGCGCGAGCGCACCCAGCCGAACAGCAGCCCCGACAGCAGACAGCCGCCGCCCGTGCCGAGCGCGAGCGTCACGCCGCCGATCGTGCCGCCGAGCCGCCCGATCGCCATACCGACCAGCACGCCGAGGCCGAGATAGACGAAGTCGGTCTTCTCGGTCGGCGGCAATACGTAGCCGAGCCGCTTCGCACCGCGCTCGACGTCGGCTTTCGCGCCGACCAGCGTCAGCACGTCGCCGCGATGCAGCTCGGTGCCGGGCAGCGCGGGAATCGTCGATTCGAGCCGCGTGATCGCGGCGACATAAACGCCGCGCGCGTTTTCCGGCTTCGCCTGCGCGCGCAGCTGCGCGACCGTCATCCCGCTGACGTCGGGCCGCGTCAGCACCACGTTGAGCCGTTGCGCGAACACCTGGCCGAAATCGGCGCCAAGCACCTCTTCGCCGAGGCTCGCTGACGCCGCGACGACCGCGGCGCGCCGCCCAGCGACTAGCACGACATCGCCGGCCGCGAGCCGCGTCTCCATGGCGACCGGCAGGTCCGCGCCGTGGCGCTCGATCTGCTCGACGGTCAGGTTGTAGCCGTATTGCTCCTCGAGCCCCCGCACCGTCAGGCCAGCGGCGTCGCCGATGCGAAACGCGCGGCCGACGAGTGCCGGCGCGGCCGCCCTCTGCCCTTCGCTGAACGCGCCCTCGCCGCCGAGCTTGCGCCACACGCGCTCGGCTTCTTCGCGCAGATTGACGCGCAGCATCAGCGGTGCGAACTGGCTCGTAAACAGTACGATCGTGATCAGGCCGAACAGGTAGCTGACGCTGTAAGCGGTCACGATATTGGCCTGCAGACGCTGCGTGGCCGCGTCGCCGAGACCGAGCCTGGCGATCGCCTCGGACGCGGTGCCGATCACCGCCGACTCGGTCGCCGCGCCGGCGAGCAGCCCGGCCGCGGTGCCGACATCGAGCCGCATCACGCGGACCGCGATCATGATCAGCACCAGCACCGAGACGATTTCGATCAGCGACAGCACCCCATAGCGCCAGCCGCGCCCGATGTTCGCGAAAAACTGCGGCCCGCCGGTAAAGCCGAGCGCGAAGATGAACAACGCGAACGCGATGTTCTTCAGGTCAGGCGCGATGCGCGCGCCGCTCTGCCCGAGCACGAGCGCGACGATCAGCGTGCCGCACACGCCGCCGAGCTGAATCGGGCCGATATGAAACGAGCCAATGAAATAGCCAATGGCGAGACACGCGAAAAGCGCGATTTCGGGTTGCGATCTCAGCAATTCACCGATCATGTTGGCTCGCCGATTTACAGGTTGATTAAAGAAAAACAGAACACCAACCGCTCGAAAACCGAATCAAACCGTCTGACAGAAGGTGACGCAATGGTGATGTCGCGCGCGCAACAAGCGCGATGCACGGCACATCAAATGGCCGATAGCGGGAAGCAGAAAAACACAGCTATGAAAGGAGAACCACGCGATGGGTGCCGGAAGAGCCGCACAGCGGGGCACCAGGGCGCCCGGACGCACGCACCGCCTGGTGATACCGGCGGTGAAACGATTTCCCGAACGCTCGACAGTTACTCTTTCATCGCGAAGTCGCCTAACATCGTGAAAAGGATAATCTGCTGTCTGGCCAGTTTCTTGCAGCATGTTTGTACATGCTTTGTTCGGAATGCTCGTTATTTAATATTGCAGTTCGGCACCCCTGTCAATGTTATTTTTTGCGAGAAACCGACTTTCCAAAACACGTCTAAAGCACGCTTCTTCGGAGCCCGATATGCGCACGATCCTGTTCAGCAGTCGTCAATACGACGTCGATACATTCACCGAGGCCAATGCCGCGCATGGCTATGAACTGCATTTCCAGGAATCCCCTCTCGACAGCGAGACCGCGATCCTCGCGCATGGCTACGACGTGGTCTGCCCGTTCGTCAACGACAGCGTCGACGCCGCCACGCTCGAACGGCTTCATGCGGGCGGCACGCGCATGATCGCGCTGCGCTCGGCGGGCTTCAATCACGTCGACCTCGCGGCGGCCGAGCGGCTCGGCATGCCGGTCGCACGCGTGCCGGCCTACTCGCCGTACGCGGTCGCCGAACATGCGGCCGGGCTGATTCTCGCGCTGAACCGGCGCCTGCCGCGCGCGGTCGCGCGCACGCGCGAAGGCGACTTCTCGCTGCATGGGCTGCTCGGCTTCGACCTGCATGGCAAGACGGTCGGCGTGATCGGCGCGGGCATCATCGGCCGGGTGTTCGCGCGCATCATGGCGGGCTTCGGCATGCAGGTGCTCGCCTACGATCCGGGGCCGCCGGCCGACGAACTGCTCGCGCTCGGCGCGCGCTACGTGCCGCTCGATACCTTGCTCGCCGAATCGGACGTCGTCAGTCTGCATTGCCCGCTGTTGCCCGACACCTATCACCTGATCGACCGCGCCGCGCTGGCGAAGATGAAGCGCGGCGCGATGCTGATCAACACCGGGCGCGGCGGGCTCGTCGAGGCGAACGCACTGATCGGCGCGTTGAAGGACGGCCAGCTCGGCCATCTCGGGCTCGACGTGTACGAGGAAGAAGGCGGCATCTTCTTCGAGGATCATTCGAATCTGCCGCTACAGGACGACGTGCTCGCGCGTCTGTTGATGTTTCCGAACGTGATCGTCACCGCGCACCAGGCGTTCTTCACGCGCGAGGCGATGACCGAGATCGCGCAGACCACGCTCGCGAACATCGCGGCGTGGCAGGCGGGCACGCCGCGCAACGTCGTGCAGGCGGGGTAGCCGTGATAACCGTGGCGTACGCGAATTGCCGCGGACCGCGAAAGTTAGACGTCGCTGTCGCTGCCCGACTGGGTCGCGCGAATCGCGGTGCGGGCATCATCGGCCGCGCCGCACAGCTCACGCAGCAATCCCGCCTCGCGCTCGTGCACTTCGACCGGACACCAGCGCGCGCCCGCCTCGGCCAGATAGCGCGCGCGATGCTGGCCGTTGCGAAACGCCACCACCCCCTCGCGCTCGATGCCGACCCAGCCGAGCAATCCCGGCGCGCGACGCGTGGAGATCGTCACGTACGGCATCTGCGGAATGCGCGGGCTTTCGGGATCGAGAAACTCGCGAATGCCGCGGACCTTGCCCGAGTGCCATTCGGCGACCGGCTTCAGCACGTAATCGGTGTTGTCGCGATCCGCGCACACGAGCAGCTTGCGCAGATCGACGAGCACGACCTGGTGACGTGTGCCGTCGGTGACGAAGACGCGCTTCAGGCGCACATGGTCGTACCACGAGTGGGCCTGCAACGGCACGACCCACACCGTTCCGGCGCAGGCTGGCGCGGCGGCCGGCGATGAATTGGGCAAAGGCAAGGACAAAGGTAGGCTCGGCAAGCTGGCGACAGGACGCCAGCGCATCAATAGAGCGCTAACGCTACGAGCCGGATGTGATGGAAACATGACAACTCACCGGATTAATTACGCTGCATGAGCGTGCTGTAACACTGCCGGATCAACAGGCCAGCAGCGACCTTCAGGTACCCTCAAGGTACATAACGATGATAGCCAACCAATATTTCAATAACCATGTGCGAATCGAGTCGAATGACGGCAACGGCGTCGCTACGATCGTGCTGGAGAGGCCCGCGCAGCGCAACGCGGTCGATCGCCAGGTGGCCGATGCGTTGAGCGCCGCGTTCAGCCGCTTCGAGGCGGAGCCCGCGTGGCGCGCGGCCGTGCTGTTCGGCGCGGGCGGCACGTTTTGCGCGGGCGCAGACCTCAGCGCGCTTGCCGACGACGCGCGCCGCAACGAGTTGCATGCGGACGGCAGCGGCCCCGGTCCAATGGGACCGACGCGCATGCATTTCAGCAAGCCGGTGATCGCCGCGATCGCCGGCTATGCAGTGGCGGGTGGGCTCGAGCTTGCCGTGATGTGCGACCTGCGCGTCGTCGAGGAAGATGCGGTGCTCGGCGTGTTCTGCCGGCGTGTCGGCATTCCGCTGATCGACGGCGGCACGATCCGGCTGCCGCGACTGATCGGTCTGTCGCGTGCGCTCGATCTGATCCTGACCGGCCGCGCGGTCGATGCGCGCGAGGCGCTTTCGTTTGGGCTCGCCAACCGCGTGGTGCCGAAGGGCGAAGCGCGCGCGGCTGCCGAGCAACTCGCCGCGGAACTCGCCGCGTTTCCGCAGGCGGCGCTGCTCGCCGATCGTCGCTCCGCGCTCGAGAACAGCACGCTGGACGAACTCGCCGAGGCATTGCGGCGCGAAAGCGCGGGCGGCTACGCGGCGGTCTTCGCCGAGGGCGTGGCGGGCGCGGCGCGTTTTGCGTCCGGCGCGGGCCGTCATGGCGACACGTTCGACGCGGATCGCGGATAAGACGGCGCCGCGCGATCGGTGAGAGGTTCGCAATCGCCGGTCGCGACACCCCCGCGCGCACGAGACCTGGGTTACCCGAAACGAACAGGAGGAAGTGCGATGGCGACGATCTACCGGGAAATCGCCGTGGCAACCACCGCGGCCGATGCGTGGTCCGCGCTGCGCGATCCCGCCGGGGTCGCCCGCGTATTCGCGGGCGTGCTGATCGCGGCGCGCATGGAAGGCGACCTGCGCTGGGTCACCTTCGCCGACGGCACCGTGGTCGAGGAACGCGTGATTGCCGTCGACGATGCCCACATGCGGCTCGCCTACTCGGTGGGCGGCGGGCGCTTCGAGCATCATCATGCGACGCTGCAGGTCGTGGCCGACGCGTCCGCACATTGCCGCGTGATCTGGATCGCCGACTTCAAGCCCGACGATCGCAGCAACGTGGTCGAAGCGCTGACGGATGCGGGCTGCGCGGCACTCGGGCGCAACCTCGCGCGGCGCTGAACGCCGCCCGGCGCCTCGGGCTCCCGCCGCCGCGTTCCACAAAAAACAACAGCTTTCCGGACAGCCTGCAAGCCAGATTTGGCTTAGGTAGAATCCCCTACTGTTTTTTCCCTATCCGGCGACAGCGTTTCCGCCTTCGGAATCGCCCGCCCGGCGCCCGTTGTTCGCGCCGCTTCACCCGTCACACCCCATCATCGCCATGCCATTGCCTCTGCTTGCCCTTGCCGTTGCCGCGTTTGGAATCGGTACCACCGAGTTCGTCATCATGGGCCTGTTGCCCGATGTCGCGCGCGATCTGTCCGTGTCGATTCCGGCGGCTGGCATGCTGGTGTCCGCGTATGCGCTCGGCGTCACGATCGGCGCGCCGATCGTCGCGATCGCGGTTGCCAACATGCCGCGCAAAAAGGCCCTGATGAGCCTGATCGGCGTGTTCATCGTCGGCAATCTGCTGTGCGCGATCGCGCCCGGCTACGCGGTGCTGATGGCCGCGCGCATCGTCACCGCGTTCTGCCACGGCGCGTTTTTCGGCATCGGCTCGGTGGTCGCGGCCGGGCTCGTCGCGCCGAATCGCCGCGCGCAGGCAATCGCGCTGATGTTCACCGGCCTCACGCTCGCCAACGTGCTCGGCGTGCCGCTCGGCACCGCGCTCGGCCAGGCGGTCGGCTGGCGCGCTACTTTCTGGGCCGTGACCGGCATCGGCGTGCTGGCGGCGGCCGCGCTCGCGGTGTGCCTGCCCGCGAAGATCGAGATGCACAAGGCGAGCCTCGTGCGCGAATTCAGCGTGCTGAAGAACCCGCAGGTGCTGATGGTGCTCGGTATCAGCGTGTTCGCGTCGGCGAGCCTGTTTTCGACCTTCACCTACATCACGCCGATTCTCGAAGACGTGACCGGCTTCACGCCGCACGCGGTCACCCTGGTGCTGCTCTTGTTCGGCCTCGGCCTGACGGTCGGCAGCACGCTCGGCGGCAAGCTCGCGGACTGGCGGCTGATGCCCTCGCTGGTCGCGTTCCTGATGGCGATCGTCGTGATCCTGTGTGTGTTCGCGGGCACGATGCACGCGCGCACTCCGGCGATGCTGACCGTGTTCGTGTGGGGGGTGCTCGCATTCGCGATCGTGCCGCCGCTGCAGATGCTGATCGTCGATCGGGCGAGCCACGCGCCGAATCTGGCGTCGACGCTGAATCAGGGGGCGTTCAACCTCGGCAACGCGACCGGCGCATGGCTCGGCGGCATGGCGATCGGCGCCGGCGCGCCGCTGACGACGCTGCCGTGGGTCGGCGTCGCGACCGCGCTCGGCGCGCTGTTGTTGACGTTGTGGTCGGTGTCGATCGAGCGGCGGGTGGCGGTGGCGGGGTGAGCTGGCCGGCTCGAAGTCATGGTTCGAGAGAGCGATTACACCGTTCTGCTGCGGGCAGCCGAGTTGACGAATAGACGCTAATTGCTGGCTTTTACGATCTATACGCAGGGTGATAATCTCAACCCACGTTGCGCGGACACTCGACAAACGGCCCATATTTCGTGGCGCCGCCGCAAGCAACGGGGAGTCCGCCATGGTCTCGATGCGCCTGTTGCTCCGTGCCAGCCTGTTGGGCACGGCGATCGCGGTAGCCGCGATCGTCGCGGCGAACTGTGGAGGCGGCGGAGGCGGAAACAGCAGTGCCCCGACGGGCGCGAGCGTCGGCGCCGGCGGCAGCGGCGCATCGGCCCCGGCCGCAGCGAGCGGCGGCAGCACCACCGGCGGTGGCACCACGAGCGGCGGCACCACCTCCGGTAGCACCGGCGGCTCGGGCAGCGGCTCGGGCACCCCGATGGGCGGCACATCGGCGGCAGCCGTGCACGACGTGCTCACCTATCACGACGACATCGCGCGCACCGGCCAGAACCTCGGCGAAACCACGCTGACGCCCGCCAACGTGGCGGCGTCGACGTTCGGCAAGGTCGGCTTCTTTAGCGTCGACGGCAAGGTCGACGCGCAGCCGCTATTCGTCGCTGCGCTGGCGATCGCGGGCGGCACGCACAACGTGCTGTACGTCGCGACCGAGAACGACAGTGTGTACGCATTCGATGCCGACACCGGCGCGCCCCTGTGGCAGGTGCGCACACTCGGCACCGGCGAAACCCCGAGCGACGACCTCGGCTGCAGCCAGATCGTGAACACCATCGGCATCACCGCGACACCGGTGATCGACCGTTCGCGCGGCACGCACGGCACGATCTACGTCGTCGCGATGTCGAAGGACGCGGCCGGCGGCTACCATCATCGCATTCACGCGCTCGACCTCGCGACCGGCGCCGAGCTGCTGAACGGTCCCACCGAAGTCGCCGCCTCTTACCCGGGCAGCGGCGCGGGTAATACGAACGGCGTCGTGCCGTTCACCACGTCGTTGTACGCGGAGCGCGCGGGGCTGCTATTGCTCGGCAACACGGTCTACACGACGTGGACCTCGCACTGCGACGACGGCGGCTATACGGGCTGGATCATGGGCTACGGCGCCGACACCTTGCAGCAGACCACCGTGCTCAACCTGACGCCTAACGGCATCGGCGGCGCAATCTGGATGAGCGGCGCGGGACCGGCGTCGGACGGCTCGTCGATCTATCTGCTCGATGCCAACGGCACGTTCGACACGACGATGACGTCGAGCGGCTTCCCCGCCAGCAAGGATTTCGGCAATACGTTCCTGAAGCTCGGCACGACGGGAGGCCTGTCGGTGGCGGACTACTTCGCGATGACGAACGTCGTGCAGGAGGCCCACGACGACATCGACCTCGGCTCCGGCGGCGCACTGGTGCTGCCGGACCTGACCGACGCGAACGGCACCGTACAGCATCTGACGCTCGGCGCGGGCAAGGACAGCACCATCTACGTGCTGAATCGCGACTCGATGGGCAAGTTCAACCCGGCGGCCGACAACATCTATCAGGAGATTCCCGCGCAGCTGGCCGGCGGCGAGTTCGGCATGCCCGCCTATTTCAACGGGCGCGTGTATTTCGGCTCGGTCGGCGATCATCTGAAGGCGTTCACCGTGACCAACGCGAAGCTGTCGATCACACCGACCGCGCAAAGCGCGATGACGTTCGCCTATCCCGGGACGACGCCGAGCATCTCGGCGAACGGCACCACGAACGGCATCGTGTGGGCCGCCGAAAACGGCACCGTCGCGGCCTTGCATGCGTTCGACCCGAGCACGCTCAACGAGCTGTACAACAGCAACCAGATGGGCACGCGCGATCAGTTCGGCACGGGCAACAAGTTCATCACACCATTGATCGCAAACGGCAAGGTGTATGTCGGCACGACGAATGGGGTGGCCGTATTCGGGTTGCTGGGTGGGTGAAGCGGACGACGCGCCGATTCATTTCGACCCGGTACGCCCAGGGTCTCGCACAAACGACGAGGGCCGGCATACCGCGCCGGCCCTCGCTCATCGTGACTGCCGCGCGCTCACGCTCGCGCCGGCAGAATCTCTGCGGCACACGCGCCGAACCCCACGCGATACCCGTCGCCCTGGCACCAGCCGACGAGCGTCAACTCATCGCCGTCCTCGATGAACGTGCGCGTGCCGCCCTCCTTCAACGCCAGCGGCTTCTTGCCGTTCCACGTCAGCTCCAGCAGGCTGCCGTACGAATCCTCGGTCGGCCCGCTGATCGTCCCCGAGCCCATCAGGTCGCCCACCCGTGTATTGCAGCCCGCCACCGTGTGATGCGCGAGCTGCTGCGCCATCGTCCAGTACATGTATTTGAAGTTGGTCCGCGCGATCGTGCTCGCTTGCCGCGCGGGTTGCGCGCGCAATGTCACTTTGAGGTGAATGTCGAACGCATGCTTCCCTCGATGCCGCAGATAGGCGAGCGGCTCCGGCTCCTGCACCGGCTGCGCGACGCGGAAGGGTTCGAGCGCATCGAGCGTGACGACCCACGGTGAGATCGTCGTCGCGAAGGTCTTCGCATTGAATGGGCCGAGCGGCACGTATTCCCATTGCTGGATGTCGCGCGCGCTCCAGTCGTTCAGCAGCACCATGCCGAAAATGTGCGCCTCCGCGTCCTCGCACGCGATCGGCTCGCCCAGCGCATTGCCGCCGCCGATGATGAAACCCGTCTCCAGTTCGATATCGAGCTTGCGGCTCGCGCCGAACACCGGACGCTCCTGGTCGGGCAACTTCAGCTGACCATTCGGACGACGCACCGGCGTCCCGCTCACGACCACCGACGATGCCCGTCCGTTGTAGCCGATCGGCATCTCCGACCAGCTCGGCAGCAGCGCATTCTTCGGATCGCGGAACATCGCGCCGACATTGGTCGCGTGTTCCTTCGATGAATAGAAATCCGTGTAGCCCGGAATCTGCACCGGCAGATGCAGACGCGCATCGGCCGCGCGCACGAGCACCTTCGCGCGCAACGCGGCATCGTCGCGCAGCGTCGCGGTGTCGCGCGCGAGCAGTTGGCTCAGCTGGATACGCACGCTGCGCCACACGTCGCGGCCAAGTGCGATGAAATCGTTCAGCGCATCGCGCGCGAACACGTTGTGCGCCGGCACGTTCAGCAGACCCGCGGCCTGCAACGCGGCGAGATCGACGATCTGATCGCCGATCGCGACGCCCACGCGACGCGCGTCGTTGCCACGGTCGCTGAAAATGCCGAACGGCAGGTTCTGGATCGGGAAGTCGCCAGCCGGGTCGTTGGCCGACTCGATCCAGCTCTTGCGCGACGCATCGAGCGTCGCCTGGAGATCGTTCACCGCGTTCATCGTTGCTCCGGATTGAAGTGTTTCTTGAGGCCTTGCCAGCACTCGTAGTAACGCGCCTGCAGTTGCGCGGTTTCGAGCGCGAAGCGCGTCGGCTTGATCAGCGTGCGGGTCTCGAACATGAAGGCCATCGTGTCGTCGACCTTCTTCGGCACCGAGGTATCGAGATGCGACGCCTTCTCGAACGTGTCCGCGTCCGGGCCGTGGCCCGTCATGCAGTTGTGCAGGCTCGCGCCGCCGGGCACGAAGCCCTCGGCCTTCGCGTCGTAGACGCCATGCACGAGGCCCATGAACTCGCTCGCGACGTTGCGATGGAACCAGGGCGGCCGGAACGTATCTTCGGCGGCGAGCCAGCGCGGCGGGAAGATCACGAAGTCGATCGTATCGACGCCCGGCGTGTCGCTTTGCGATTGCAGCACGAGGAAGATCGACGGATCCGGATGGTCGAAGCTGATCGAGCCGATCGTGTTGAAGCGGCGCAGGTCGTATTTGTACGGCGCGTAGTTGCCGTGCCATGCGACCACGTCGAGCGGCGAATGGCCGATGTCCGCGCGCCACAGATTGCCGTTCATCTTCGCGACGAGCTCGAATGCGCCTTCGCGGTCTTCGTATGCGGCGTGCGGCGTCAGGAAATCGCGCGGATTCGCGAGACCGTTGGAGCCGATCGGCCCCAGTTCCGGCAGACGCAGCAGCGCGCCGAAGTTCTCGCAGATATACCCGCGCGCGCTGCCGTCCGGCAGGCTGACCGCGAAGCGCACGCCGCGCGGAATCACCGCGATCTCGAACGGCTCGACATCGACGCGGCCCATTTCAGTCGCGATATGCAGGCGCCCCTGCTGCGGCACGATCAGCAGTTCGCCGTCGGCGCTGTAGAAGAAGCGATCGTGCATCGAGCGGTTCGCCGCGTACAGATGGATCGCGCAACCGCTCATCGCTTCGGCCGAGCCGTTGCCCGCCATCGTGACCCAGCCGTCGATGAAATCGGTCGGTTCGCTCGGCATCGGCAGGGGGTCCCAGCGCAGCTGGTTCGGCGGCGTCGGCGGCACCTCGGCGAAGTTCGCGACGAGCCGCTCCGACGGCATCGAAGTGAACGGCTTGTGCATGGCCGCCGGACGAATCCGGTACAGCCACGAGCGACGGTTGTGACCGCGTGGCGCTGTAAACGCCGTGCCCGAAATCTGTTCGGCATACAAACCATAGGCCGCGCGTTGCGGCGAATTGCGGCCGGTCGGCAGCGCGCCCGGCAATGCCTCGGTCGCGAATTCATTCGCGAAACCCGACTGATAGCCGGGCTCGATTTCAGGCCGCAGGCGTTCGTCGGCCGGCGTACGTGTTGAGGTATCCATACAAGGTTCTCCGCGAGTTGCCCGATTCTTTCCCGGTTGATAGGTGATCTTTGCAGTCAGGCTCAGGCCGGCTCCGCTTCGGCCGCGCGGTTGGGTTGCCGCGTCGCACCGCCGAGCACGACCACCAGCAGCGCCGAGCACAGCACCGGCAGCGCCGCCGCATGAAACAGCGCGGCATTCGACCAGTTCAACGCGATCAGCATTGAGTCGTCCCCTCCGGCTGGCTAAAATCGCCTTTTACGAATAGTAAAACGAATTACGAATAGTGAAACTAACGTATACCCTTGGAAACACGCCCGCGAACCTCGTCCTTCCGCGCTCAGCCCCGGCCGATAAGCGTGAGACCAATAACGATATGAGCATTTTGTTAATCTGCGCAGGGCGCGTACTGCTACCATCAATGAATGCGGCCATCGCGTCGCGCTGCCACGCGCCCGGTGCGCGTTCATCGTCGCCTTTCATTTGCCTTCATGATTTCGCCGACCATCCCCGATCTGATCGCCCGCGCCGCTCATCACCCGTTTCTCGGCGAGCATCTGGCAATGGGACAAGGCGGGCGCGCCGGCATCGCGCTCGCACATTTCGACGGCATCGAGCTTACGAGTGCCTACGAGCCGATCTTCGACATCAGCGTGCATGGGCTTGCGCAGTCGCTGTCATGCGGCGCGGAAGGGGTCGACCGCTTCGGTGATGAACTCGGCTTTCAGGCGGTCACGCACCGGCTCGACGCGCCGCCATTCGAGGTGTTCGATCCGTTCGACAACATCGCCGACGATCAGCAGCTGGTCGCGCTAGACCGCATGTCGCGCGCGCTGCACGCAATCAACTTCTTCGGCCCGCAGCGGCATGGATTGCTGTTTCTGCGGGTGCACGAGAGGCTGTTGAAGAGCGTGAAGTACGACCACGGCCGGCATTTTTCGAGCGTGCTGACCTCGTTCAATTTGAGTCCGGCGCGCATCGTGATCGAGTTGCCGGCGGCGGCGGTCGCACACAAGACGTTCCTGGGCTATCTGACGCGCAGCTATCAGCACTACGGGTTCAAGGTGGCGGGCAATCTGTCGAACGCGGGGCAGATCCTGTCGGTATCCGAAACCGCGCGGCTCGACTTCATCAAGATGGATGCGGCGGCCGCATTGCGCGACGCGACCGTGAAGCCGCTCGTCGGCTACGCGGGCCGGCTGCGGGTGCCGCTGATTTTCAATCGCGTGACGGATGAGGCGCAATTCTCCGCGCTACAGCAGTACGACGTGCGGTTCGTGCAAGGGCCATTATTCAACGCGCATTATCACGACCGGGCGGCGTGACACGGTGTGGGCCCGGTTAGTCGGGCGCCCCGGCATTAGCTCAGCCCGGCTCCCCCAGCCGCGCCGCGAGCGCCTTCAGGCGCGGCGCGACATTCTCGCGAAACACTTCCTCCCCCATCGACGACGCCGGCCCGCTGCAGCTGAGCACGAGCCAGCGGTTTTCGCGCGGCTCGCGAAACGGCACCGCGACTGCGTTCACGTCGTCATGCCACGCACGAAACGAGTAGCAGCATCGCTCGGTCGCGAACGCGGCGATCTCCTGTTCGGCTTCGGCGACGAGCATCGCCCCCACTCTGCCAGCCGCTTTTTTCAGTTCCGCGAGTAACGCGGTACGCGCGTCGGGCGGCTGCACGGCGAGATAGGCGCGGCCCATCGAGCTCGTCAGCATCGACAGTTTCGAGCCGGATGCGAGGCCGAGCGTCAATGCGGTTTCGCTGCGAATCGTCTCCAGATACACCATGTCGAGCCCGTCCCGGCACCCGAGCGAGACCGCCGCGCCGACCTCGCGCGCCAGGCTGCGCAGGTGCGGGCGTGCCAGTTCGAGCATGTCGGTGCCCGACAGCAGCGCGAAACCGAGCGACAGCACGCCCGCGTCGAGCGCATATTTGCCGTGTCTTTCGTCCAGCCGCAGATAGCCGAGCACGGTCAGCGTGTAGGCGAGCCGGTTCACGGTTGCCTTCGGCAGACCCGTGCGTTCGACGAAATCCCGATTGCCGAGCATCGTCTCGCCTGGCCGGAACGCGCGCAACAGGTCCAGCCCGCGAGCAAGGGCGACGACGAATTTGCGTTCGTCGAGCGAAGCGGAGAAAGTGGATGGCGGCGTCATAGGGTGATACACTCGGGCGTCATTTGCAAAACATTGTTTCGCAAAGCGGAACTCTAGTCAAGCTGGTTCTGAGCGAGAAATCAGGAGATACGTCATGGCCGTAGCCGCGCAGTTTCACTGGGAAGACCCGTTGCTGCTGGATCAGCAGCTCACCGAAGACGAACGTATGGTGCGCGATGCCGCTGCGGCTTACTCGCAGGACAAGCTGCTGCCGCGCGTGCTGGAGGCGTTCCGCCATGAAAAGACCGATATCGGGATCTTTCGCGAAATGGGCGAGCTTGGCCTGCTCGGTCCGACGATTCCCGAACAGTATGGGGGCCCCGGTCTGAACTATGTCGCGTACGGGCTGATCGCGCGTGAAGTGGAACGCGTCGACTCCGGCTATCGCTCGATGATGTCGGTGCAGTCGTCACTGGTGATGGTGCCGATCTACGAATTCGGCTCGGACGCGCAGAAGGAGAAATATCTGCCCAAGCTCGCGCGCGGCGAGTGGATCGGCTGCTTCGGCCTGACCGAGCCGAACCACGGCTCCGATCCGGGCAGCATGGTCACGCGCGCGAAGAAGGTCGATGGCGGCTACTCGTTGTCGGGCTCGAAGATGTGGATCACCAATTCGCCGATCGCCGACGTCTTCGTCGTATGGGCGAAGCTCGAGGAAGACGGCAAGGACAACATCCGCGGCTTCATTCTCGAGAAGGGCTGGAAGGGTCTGTCGGCACCGGCGATCCACGGCAAGGTGGGTCTGCGAGCGTCGATCACCGGCGAAATCGTGCTCGACGAAGCGTTCGTGCCGGAAGAGAACATCATGCCGGGTGTCAGCGGCCTGCGCGGTCCGTTCACGTGTCTGAACTCGGCGCGCTACGGCATCGCCTGGGGCGCGCTCGGCGCGGCCGAAGCGTGCTGGCACATCGCGCGTCAGTACGTGCTCGATCGCAAGCAATTTGGCCGGCCGCTCGCCGCGAACCAGCTGATCCAGAAGAAGCTCGCCGACATGCAGACCGAAATCACGCTCGGGCTGCAAGGCGTACTGCGCCTCGGCCGCATGAAGGACGAAGGCACGGCCGCGGTCGAAATCACCTCGATCATGAAGCGCAATTCGTGCGGCAAAGCGCTCGACATCGCCCGCCTCGCGCGCGACATGCTCGGCGGCAACGGCATTTCGGACGAGTTCGGCGTCGCGCGTCATCTGGTGAACCTCGAGGTAGTCAACACCTACGAAGGCACCCACGACGTTCACGCGCTGATCCTCGGCCGTGCGCAGACCGGTATTCAGGCGTTCTTCTGATTCCGATGCTGGTGTATCGATAATGCCAAAAAGCCGGTTCCTTCGAACCGGCTTTTTGGTTCATGCCGCGCCGCTTACCGGTTCGGCTGCGGCGTCAGGCGCAGGTACGGACGCAACGCCTTGTAGCCCTTCGGGAATTTCTGCTTGATGACTTCCTCGTCCTTCAGCGACGGCACGATCACGACGTCATCGCCCTGCTTCCAGTTGCCCGGCGTCGCGACCGAGTGACTGTCGGTCAGTTGCAGCGAATCGATCACGCGCAGCACTTCGTCGAAGTTGCGGCCGGTGCTCGCCGGGTACGTGATGATCAGACGCACCTTCCGGTTCGGATCGATGACGAACAGCGAGCGCACCGTGAACGTTTCGTTCGCGTTCGGGTGAATCATGTCGTACAGCCCGGAGACCTTGCGATCGCCGTCCGCGAGAATCGGAAAACCGACGTTGGCGGCCTGCGTCTCGTTGATGTCCTTGATCCACTCCTTGTGCGACTCCGCGCTGTCGACCGACAACGCGATCGTCTTCACGTTGCGCTTTTCGAACTCGCCCGCGAGCTTCGCGCTCAGCCCCAGCTCGGTCGTGCAGACCGGCGTGAAGTCGGCCGGATGCGAGAACAGCACGCCCCAGCTATTGCCGAGCCACTCGTGAAACCTGATGCGGCCCATGCTCGACTCCTGTTCGAAATCCGGCGCAATGTCGCCAAGACGTAGACTCATAGTGCATCTCCTGTAGGTCTTCGGAAGGTATCCGGATAAGGTCGCGGGCGTGTGCCCGCGGCGGCCAGTCACGATAAAGCATAAGGCCGCGGTGGTACATGGCGAACCAACATCGCGTCAGTACTTTATGTGTTTTTGTAATTTTTTCCCGTTTGACGGAAACTTTGCGGGACAGATCAACTCAATCCAGATACCGGTCTGGAGCAGAGTGCCCTCAAACGGGTGTCTTGACGCCACGCGCTGGCGGGAACGAATCGTGCAGCGGCGGCATGCAACCGGCACTATGCTCGCCAGCGACCGTTTCTTTGGTTACGATTTACGCGTAGCGTGAGACAAAGGGAGCTGTCAATGTCGGAAGTCAACAAGGAGAGATTGATGTCGGATATCAAAACCGTCCTCGCGGACGCTGAAGACCTGCTGAAACAGGCCGCGAGCGCTACCGGCGAACGCGCGTCGGAACTGCGCGAAACCGCGCTGACGCGCCTGAAGCAGGCGAAAGAAAAGGCAGCCGACGTTCAGGTCGTGGTCGTCGAAAAAGGCAAGAAGGCCGCCCGCGCCACCGACGACTACGTGCACGAGCATCCGTGGGCGTCGATCGGCATCGCCGCGGGCATCGGCGTGGTGGTCGGTCTGCTGATCAATCGCAAGTAAAGGCCGGTGAGGCCGCCGGAGCAGGCAGGTCCGGCGCACCGGCGACACGGGCGGACCGGCGCGAGCCTCGCCGGTCCCCTTCTGCTGGCGCGCGCGCGCCGGCCAGGCCCTCACGCGCAACGCCCACAGCCATGACGACCGAAACACACTCGCAGCGCGCAGAACGCAGCCCGTTGCGCCGTATTCTCAGTTCCGTGTTTGCGATCCTGCAGACGCGGCTCGAACTGGTGGGCATCGAACTCGCCGAGGAAAAAGACCGCCTGCTCGGCGTGCTGTTTCTCGGTCTTGCCGCGATGATGCTCGCAACGA
The DNA here is from genome assembly GCF_014201055.1 of Paraburkholderia sp. CI2. Lineage (NCBI taxonomy): Bacteria > Pseudomonadati > Pseudomonadota > Betaproteobacteria > Burkholderiales > Burkholderiaceae > Paraburkholderia > Paraburkholderia sp. CI2. The sequence continues at coordinate 267,322 of NZ_JACHDL010000007.1, read as the reverse complement.
TGGCCTTGATCGCGTTGACCGCACTCGTCGCCATTGCCTTCTGGGACACCTACCGATGGCAGGCGCTTGCCGGCATCACCGCGGTCTACGCGATTGCCGGGCTCGCCTGTGCGCTGAAGGCGCGCAGCGGTTTGCGCAACGCGCCGATGGTATTCGAAGCGACCATCGCGGAGTTCGAAAAGGATCGCGAAGCGTTTCGCAGCCGCGACTGATGGGAAAGTTCGTCTGCATCCGATCCATCGCCTCACCCTCACTGCCGCCGACACGCCATGAGCCCCTCCCGTCCTGATACCGCCTTTCGTAACAAGCGCCATCCGTCGAAGGATCTGAGCGCGCCGCATCTGCGGGCGCTGCGCAAGGAATTGCTGCTCGTGCGCGCGGACGTCGAGCGCGTCGAGCTTGCACAGGCCACCTTCGAACTGCGCCAGGCCGTCACGCATTTCAGCTGGCTCAGGTTCGTGATCCCCGGCTTCGGCGGCGTGCGCGTCGGTAAAGGGCCAAAGGCGAGCGTGCTCAACGCGGGCACGATCGGCGCGTTGCTCAAGCAGTACCCGTTCATCAGCTCGATCGCTTCGCTGTTGCTCGCCAAACCGCTGCGCGCGAGGGTCGTCGCGAGCGCGAAGCCCGTGCTCAAGTGGGGCAGCCTTGCGCTCGGCGCGTGGGAAGCGTTCCGGATCTGGCAACAGATGAAGAACGAGTCGGCGGCGGCGCGGGCGGCCGCGGCGGCTTCCGCTACGGCGCAGTCGCCGGCTGCGCAGGACGATTCGTTGCGAAGCGGCTATTGAGGTCGTGGCCGCTGCGAGTGGCAGCAATCTATCGGACCTCCCGCTCGCAAGGTTGCGTGTGTCGGACTTCAATCACCGCTAACTGGTATTCCAGCATTCGCTGCTCGTGGGCGTCGCGCCGCTCGCATCGTTTCTATTGCCTCGCTGACCCGTCGCATCCAGCGTGAACGTGCCGCACGGGTCGTCGCGCATCGGGCCCGCTTCCGCGGGCGCCGCTTCGATCGAATAGCCGCCGTTCGTGTCGTCCGCGGGCAGCACGCGCACTCGATACACCGGGGCGCCGAACTGCGGCGCCTGATCGATACCCGCTGGCAAGGCCGGCACGCCATCGCTCGCCGCGGCCTCGACGAATTGCGCAGCCCGATATAACGCCGACGCCGCATCGATGCGATGCGTGCGCGCAATGTGGCTGCGATACGAAGGGATCGCAAACGCGGCGAGCGTGGCGGCAATCGCGAGCGCGATCACGAGTTCGAGCAGCGTGAATGCGGATGTGTTCGGCCTTTTCATACGTGTCCAGTCGGTGCGTTCCTCAGAATGGTCTTGCTGCAACGCGCCGCCAATGACGTTCGATCGCGCCATCTTCTGTCACGACCTCCATCTGCAACCAGATCTGCGACTCGCTGCTCCGCCCGAAGCCGCGCGCGGTCAGCAGATAAGCGCTGGCGTTGGGTCGACTCGCGAGACGCCAAGGCTCGATCAGGCATTGCGGCGCGCGCGATGATCCCGGCCATTGCGCCACCGGCGTGATGGCGCCTGCGTCGAACGCGGTTTCAAGCCTCCATTGAGTCGGCTCGCCGGATGTGAGCGGTGCATCGGGCGCATCGCCACTTGCCGATAGCACGTTGCGCTCGCACCAGCTCAGCGCCGAATCCGCCGCGTGGAAAGCCTGCAGATAGTCGCGCACATTGGTCGCCGCGCGAGCGGCCGCGAGCGATGTTTCGAACCATATCGCGGACGTGGCGAGCATCATGGCCGAGATCAACAGCACGATGGCTAGCACGACGCCGCGTTGATGTGCCCGTCGGGCACCGCCCTGACAATTTCGCCTACCTAAGTGTTTCGCTGTTCCGCCTGGCCCGCCGCATATGTCGTACGCGCGGCCGCGTTGCGTTGCTGTGCCGCGATCCATCACGACGACACCTCCGCGCGATTCCGCAGCGCAACGCGGCGGGAAAACACCTGTCGAGGCCGCAGGTCGGTACCGAGTGTACTCACGCCATCGCAGTCGATGTACTTCGAACGCTGTCCTTGCGGCGCGCCGCGCACCAGCACGCAGACATCGACCGCAACGACGTTCGCCCATTGATCCGCCGCCACGGCCGACGCATTCACCGCATCCGCCGCGCCGTCCAGCCAGTAGCGCAACCGCACGCGCTCGACGCCTTCGATCAGCGGCTGCGCGGACCCCGCATTGCCGCTGCCCACGCAGTAAAGCTCCGGCTCGCCGGTCGAGCCGCTGACGTTGGCGAAGTAGCGATTCACCACCGGCGCGCCCTCATCGCCAAGGACCGCGTCGCTGCTTTTGACGGCCTGTCCGACACAGTCGGTGACCTGACCGCTCGACGATGGCCATGTCGATACGACGTCTGCGACGTAACGGATCGCGACGCCATCCGAGCCGGTGCTCAAGGTGGTGCAAGCGAGGCTGTCGTCGGCGCCGGTCGGGCGACCGCCCGAGCAGCCGAATAGCGCAGGCGCCGCGTTGTAGCCAATGACATTGGCAGGGACGAAGCCGGCCATCTGCAATTGCTGGCCGATCAGCATCAGCGCGGTCAAGCCCGCTTCGCGAATTCGGGTCGCGTTGCTCGCCTGCACGAACGCGTTGCGCTGCGCCGTGTAAAGGGACACGGCGCCCGCGATCACGAGCAACCCGAGCGCCATCGCGATCAGGAATTCGATTAGCGTATGACCGAGTGGGCAATGCGGCCGCTTCATTTCGCGAACGCCAACGCGACACACGACGATCCAGCCGGTGCATCGACGTCGCCGCAAGGCTCCGCCGGCTGGGCGCTCGCATCGCCCAAAGCGGGCCGGTCCCGCACGGACGCCCACGTCACGCGCGCCGCCGCGACCGCGCCGCTCTCGCCAATCGATGCGTCGCCGTGCGGCAGCAGAACGCTCGCCCAGGTGCGCCATTGATTGAGCGCGACATCGCCCGTGGAAGGCGTGCGCGTCGCTTCGGCAATCGAGTCGGCTATCCACGCGGCGCTCTCGCGCAGCGTCATCGCGCGCGCTTCGCGTGCGGTCCACACCTGAACCGCGATCAAACCCAGCGCGCTCACCGCGACCAACGCGACCGCCAGCATCACCTCGATCAACGAGCTGCCATTACATGTCGATGCGTGCACACGCAAACCGGTGTTGAATGCGGGCTGTCTCATGACGTCGCTCCGCACGCGCCCTCCGAGATCCGCGCGCGACCTCCTGCCGCGACACTGATGCAGCGCCGCCACGAGTTCCCCTGCATCGATTTCGATGGGCTTCGCGGTGCGATATCAAAACTTCGAAACGCGCCGATCAGTTGCCCAGCCGGCGGCGTGAACGTCATATCCGTCTGCACGCCGGCGATGCTCACCGCCGCGAGCGCCGGCTGCGCGCGCAACAACGACGGCTTGCCGCCACGTTCGGCGAATACGGCCCAGCCGCAGGCCCAGTCGGCGATGCCGCCGGCGCAGGCTTGGCCCGACGCGAGACAGACGCGCGCTGCATCGACGCGGCACACCGTGATGCGCGCACCGCGCCGCAGCGCCTCGCTGCGCGCGTAGGCGAACGTGGACAGCAGCGCCTTCGAGCGCGCGTCGACCTGATCGCGCATATGCCATGCGGCGAACGACGGCACCGCCATCACGGCCATCAGCATCACGAGCGCTATCACCGCCAGCGTTTCGACGAGTGTGAAACCGGCGCGCGATGGCCGGTAAATCCCCTTGAATTTCATCTGCATCCCTGAGCGTTACGAACGGATGCAGCCAATCTAGCGATTTGCGAGCGCGCCGACCATCGTCCGAATGGCCAGGTGGCATTCAGACGTTAGCGCGCGCAACAATGCACGTGACGATCGATCACGGAGGCGGGAGAAGCGATGCGTGAAAAAAAGCGCGAAATGCGCGAGGCGATGGACGCGAATGACCGCAGCTCAGCTGCGACACGCGTGCGCTCAGCGCTTGCGGGAAGGCTTGGGCGGGGAAGAGGCGCGGCGGAATTCCTCGATCACGTCCTCGAATTCGGAGACGTCTTCGAAGCGCCGGTACACGGAAGCGAAACGGACGTAAGCGATCGTGTCGAGCGCGCGCAACTCGTTCATCACGAGTTCGCCGAGGCGCTCGCTACGCACCTCGCGCTCGCCGCTGCCGAGCAGCTGATACTCGATACGGGCGACAGCCGCTTCGATCGCGTCCACCGCAACCGGGCGCTTGCGCAGCGCCAGTTGCATGCTCGCGACGATCTTGCGGCGATCGAATTCCGTGCGCGTACCGTCCTTCTTGACGACCGACGGCAACGCCAGTTCGACCCGCTCATACGTCGTGAAACGCTTGTCGCAGGCCGGGCAGCGGCGGCGCCGGCGGATCGTCGCGCCGTCTTCGGATACGCGCGAGTCGACGACTTGCGTATCGGCATGGCGGCAGAAGGGGCAATGCATGGTTTAGCCGTAAACCGGAAAGCGCTTGGTCAGATCGGCGACCTGAACCTTCACGCGCTCGATCGTCGCGGCATCTTCCGGGTTGTCCAGCACGTCGGCGATCAGGTTGCCGACCTGCTCGGCTTCCTTCACGCCGAAGCCGCGCGTGGTCATGGCCGGAGAACCGAGGCGGATACCCGAGGTCACGAACGGCTTTTCCGGATCATTCGGGATCGCGTTCTTGTTGACCGTGATGTGTGCCGCGCCGAGTGCCGCTTCCGCAGCCTTGCCGGTGATCTTCTTCGCGCGCAGGTCGACCAGCATCACGTGGCTTTCGGTGCGACCCGACACGATGCGCAGACCGCGCTTGACCAGCGTTTCAGCAAGCACACGCGCGTTCTCGACGACCTGCTGCTGATACGCCTTGAATTCCGGCGAAAGCGCTTCCTTGAACGCGACGGCCTTCGCGGCGATCACGTGCATCAACGGACCGCCCTGGATGCCCGGGAAAATCGCCGAGTTGATCGGCTTCTCGAACTCGGCCTTCATCAGGATCACGCCGCCGCGCGGGCCGCGCAGGCTCTTGTGCGTGGTGGTGGTGACGAAATCGGCGTGCGGCACCGGGTTCGGATAAACGCCCGCGGCGACGAGACCGGCGTAGTGCGCCATGTCGACCATGAAGTACGCGCCGACCGACTTCGCGATCTTCGACATGCGTTCGAAATCGATGCGCAGCGCGAACGCGGACGCGCCCGCTACGATCAGCTTCGGCTTGTGTTCTTGCGCGAGCTTCTCGGCGGCGTCGTAGTCGATGTCTTCGGCTTCGTTCAAGCCGTAGCTGACCACGTTGAACCACTTGCCCGACATGTTGACCGGCGAGCCGTGCGTGAGGTGGCCGCCGTGCGCGAGGCTCATGCCCATGATCGTGTCGCCCGGCTTGAGCATCGCGAAGAACACGCCCTGGTTCGCCTGCGAGCCCGAGTTCGGCTGCACGTTCGCGGCTTCGGCGCCGAACAGCTGCTTCACGCGGTCGATCGCCAGCTGCTCGGCAACGTCGACGTATTCACAGCCGCCGTAATAGCGCTTGCCCGGATACCCTTCGGCGTACTTGTTCGTGAGTTGCGAGCCTTGCGCGGCCATCACGGCCGGGCTCGTGTAGTTTTCCGACGCGATCAGTTCGATGTGCTCTTCCTGACGGCGGTTTTCCTGCTCGATGACCTTCCAGAGTTCAGGATCGACGTTGGCGATGGTGCTTTGGGCTCTGTCAAACATACGGGTTCCGTTGAGTGTTTTCAGGTTGACCGGATCGTGCGCCGAATCCTGCGTAGAGGGTACACAGCGGGGTACGCAGCGCTTTGGGCGGCGAGGCTTGCCCTGACGTGGCGAGTGGAGAGTCGCCGCACACGCGAGGCGAGCCAGCCACCGTCAGCGCAGATTAATGCGCGCGGTTCACGGCTGCCCAGGCGAACGGCAAAACGGCACCCTGCGCTTCACGGTGGGTTGTTCCACCTTGAACCCGATTGGTTGAATCGGCTGAGTCGGACGACTCGGTTCTATCGCCAGTCACGCAGGGTCGAGCGCGTTAGTGTATTGGAAGAGGCCCGAATAGGCAACCGACTTGCGGGTGCTCCGGCGGCCGCTGGCGGGGCCTCCGGACGGTTTGGCGGCCCCGCTGCGCAACCATCTGAGGAAAGCGCGCCGGTCGCGCCGCGCACCCGTTGCGCGCCGCCGCGGCAGCCGCCGATCCGGCTCGTGCATCCTTGCCGCAGCGTGCCATTGGAAGTAGGCTTTGGGCCTTTGTCTCTTACCGACCAGGGAACTGCAATGATCGTGTTTGTCACAGGAGCGTCGGCCGGATTCGGCGCCGCCATCGCCCGCTCGTTCGTCAAGGGCGGCCATCGTGTCGTCGCCACTGCACGCCGCAAGGACCGTCTGCAAGCACTCGCCGACGAGCTCGGCGACGCGCTGCTGCCGTACGAGCTCGACGTGCGCGATCGCGCCGCCGTCGAAGCCGTGCCCGCCTCGCTGCCGGCGGACTTCGCCGCGATCGACGTGCTCGTCAACAACGCCGGCCTCGCGCTCGGCACCGAGCCGGCTCACAAGGCAAGTCTCGATGAATGGAACACCATGATCGAGACCAATTGCACGGGCCTCGCGCAGGTCACGCATGCGCTGTTGCCCGGCATGGTCGAGCGCAATCGCGGGCATATCTTCAATCTGGGTTCGGTGGCGGGCCGCTGGCCGTACGCGGGCGGCAACGTCTACGGCGCGACCAAGGCGTTCGTGCGCCAGTTCAGCCTGAACCTGCGCGCCGACCTCGCCGGCACGGCGCTGCGCGTGACCGACATCGAGCCGGGTCTGTGCGGCGGCACCGAATTCTCGAACGTGCGATATCGCGGCGACGACGACAAGGCCGCCAAGGTCTACGAAAACGTGCAGCCGCTGACGGCCGAAGACATCGCCGATTCCATCTACTGGATCGCCACGCGCCCAGCCCACGTCAACATCAACACGATCGAGCTGATGCCGGTCGCGCAGTCGTTCGCCGGTCTGTCCGTGCATCGCAGCTGAGTTTGAAGGCGGGCGGCCGCGGCCGCCGCTACCGTTGGTCGCGCCGCCGCCCATCATCGTGCTGGCTTTCTTCTGCGGCACGTCGATAGCCCGCTCCGCCAGTCCCGGCCCGGCCCGGCCGGCAAAGCCGGCTCCCATCGCCGCCGACGCCCGCCACAAGCAACTCACATTTCGAAACAGACCCCGGGTTGTGCGTTCCGGTAGAATGCGCCGCATGAATATGTCGACCAGCCAGCCAGGCACGGAAATCGGCTATACGTGGCCGATCCGCGTGTACTACGAAGATACCGACGCCGGCGGCATCGTGTTTTACGCCAATTACCTGAAGTTTTTCGAACGCGCTCGCACCGAATGGCTGCGCGCGTGCGGCGTCGACCAGCACCGGCTTGCGGAAGAAAACGACGCGATTTTCATCGTGCGCAGTACCGCGGTCGATTACCGGGCTCCGGCCCGACTCGACGACATCGTGAAAATTATCAGCCGGATCGAGCGTCTTGGCCGAGCTTCGGTAGACTTCGTGCAGGAAGCATGGCGCGAAGGCACGCTGCTTGCCACCGGTTCGGTCCGGATTGGCTGTGTGGACCGCGCGACGCTGCGGCCAGCCGCGATCCCGCCGTCGGTTCTCGCCGCGCTGCGGCACGGGCCGGGCACTAGCGAGAGCGCTGACTGAACGACGGCGGCATGTCAACGGACGATCCCTGAGCCTCGTTGTTACGGGGCCAGTGAACTCATACCGGTCAGGTAACACAAAGCATGGTTCGGCTTCGATATCGCCGAAGCTTCCGTTTTGCCCACGGCAAGCTTGAAGCGGCCTTGCAGCCGGACGCCCCCTTTCCGGGACGTTAAAACGAACCTTTATGAACACTACACAAGATCTGTCGATCGTTTCACTCGTACTCAACGCGAGCCTGCTGGCCCAGGCCGTCATGGCTCTGCTGCTGTTGCTGTCGCTACTCTCCTGGACTTTCATCTTCCGCAAGTGGTTTGCGATTCGCCGGGCGCGCGCGCAAACTGAACGCTTCGAGCGTGATTTCTGGTCGGGCGGCGACCTGCAGGCGCTGTATCAGAGCGCCGCGAACAACCGTCACAGGATCGGCGCGCTCGAGCGGATTTTCGAGTCCGGCATGCGGGAATTCCTGAAGGGCAAAGAGAAGCGCCTGAACGATTCGGGCGCGATTCTCGACGGCGCCCGGCGCGCGATGCGCGCGGCGTTCCAACGCGAAATGGACGTTCTCGAAGCGAATCTGGCGTTCCTCGCGTCGGTCGGTTCGGTCAGCCCGTATATCGGTCTGTTCGGCACGGTGTGGGGGATCATGAATGCGTTCCGCGGCCTCGCCAACGTGCAGCAGGCCACGCTCGCGAACGTCGCGCCGGGCATCGCCGAGGCCCTGACCGCCACCGCGATCGGCCTGTTCGCCGCAATTCCGGCCGTGGTCGCCTACAACCGCTACGCGCACGACATCGACCGTCTGGCGATCCGTTTCGAAACCTTCATCGAAGAGTTCTCGAACATCCTGCAGCGCCAGGCACACTGAGGAGGCCATGATGGCAGGCTCCCGTTCCTCCAGCATGCGCGGCTCGCGCTCGCGTCGCGCAATGGCCGACATCAACGTCGTGCCGTACATCGACGTGATGCTCGTGCTGCTAGTGATCTTCATGGTCACGGCGCCGCTCGTCGCGCCGTCGATCGTCAATCTGCCGACCGTCGGCGGCGCGGCGCCCCAACAGCAGACGCCGCCCGTCATCGTCAACATCCGCGCGGACGGCAATATGAGCGTCAAGTACAAGGACGACTCCGGCACGCAGCAGCAGGAAGACATGACGAAGGCTGGCCTCAACGGTTTCATCGCCGATCGGGCACAATCGCACCCCGATCAGCCCGTCGTGATCGCCGCCGACAAAACCGTGAAATACGAAGTCGTGATGAACGTGATGTCCGAGCTGAAGGCTCGGGGCGTCAAGCGCGTCGGATTGCTCGTCAAATCGCAATGATCCGCAAGAACTCCGAATACCCGCTTCAGCCGCCGCGTGAACGCGGCACCGGGCGAGCTTTTCTGTTCGCGCTGGTGATGCATGCGCTGCTCGGATTCTTCCTGTATCGCGGCATCCAATGGCAGAACAGCACGCCCGAGGGCGAGCAGGCGGAACTGTGGACAGAGGTGCCGGATTCGGCGATTCCGCGTCCCGTCGTCACGCCGCCGCCCACGCCGGTCGCCCCTGCTCCGCCCGTGCGCGACGAACAGGCCGACATCGCGCTGCAGGAAAAGAAGCGCCAGCAGCAGGAAGCGGCTCGCGCGGCCCAACTGGCCGAACAGCAGCGCCAGTTGAAGCTGAAAGAGCAGCAGGAAGCGGAAGCGAAGCGGCAGCAACAGCTGGCGGCCGAACAGGCGGCCCAGCTCGCGGCGCAGAAGGCCGCGAAGCTCAAACAGCAGCAGGCGCAACAGCAGCAACAGCAGCAACAGCAGCAGGCCGAGAAGCTCAAGCAACAGCAGCTCGCCGAGCAGCAGAAGCAACAGCAACTGAAAGAACAGCAGGAGCAGCAGCAAAAGCAGGCTCAGGCAGAAGCGCAGAAGAAGGCTGAGGCGGAGAAAGCGGCGAAGGCCAAGGCGCAAGCCGATGCGGCCGCGCAGGCGAAAAAGCAGCTCGACAACGAACGTCGCGCGCGGCTTGCGCAGATGCAGGGTCTGGCCGGCGGCGTGGGCGGCAGCAGTTCGAGCAGCAACGGCCTGGGCAAGAGCGGAACGGGTAGCGGCTCGGGCGGCACGGCGGCATCGCCGGGTTACGCGGACAAGGTACGACGGCTGGTGCTTCAGCATGTGAACTGGGGCGGCGAAACGGAAGGTCTCGAGACCGTGATCGCCGTGCGTTGTTCGCCGGACGGCAATCAGCTGAGCGCAAACATTACTCGCAGCAGCGGCAACGCCGCGTGGGACGCCGCCGCGTTGCGGGCGGTGAAAGCCTCCGATCCGATGCCTCGGGACGTCAATGGCAAGACGCCGGACTACTTCACTATCACGCTGCGTCCGGCGGCTTGATGTGCAGGCTGACAGCCGACCGGCGGCCAACGCCGCGCCCCACCCGGCGCGGCGTTGCGCGGGAACGAAATAGCCGTTTTCCGGTCTGTCTGCTGTCTTCGAGTATTAAGTAAAACCGTTTTTGAGGAACCCATACAGCATGAGTTTGATGACCAAGCTAGGCCTGCGAACCCTCGTGGCAACGTGCCTGATCGCCGTCGGCGGCGCCGCCAACGCACAACTCAACGTCCTCGTGACGGGCGTCGGATCCACTCAGTTTCCGATCGCAACGGCGAATTTCGCCAATGAAGCGAACTCCCCGCAGCAGGTCAGCACGATCGTGCGTCAGGATCTGCAACGCAGCGGCAAATTCACGAATATCGACGCAGGCTCGACGCCGGTGTCCGAGACCGATTCCGTCGACCTCGGCGCATGGAAGGCGAAAGGCGCCAACGCGTTCGTCGCGGGCAGCGTGAACCGCCTGCCGAACGGCCAGTACGAAGTGCGCTTCAAGCTGTACGACACGGTCAAGGGCGAAAGCCTCGGCGGCCTCGTGCTGGTGAGCCCGGAAAGCGGTCTGCGCATGAGCGCGCACAAGGTCGCGGACTATATTTACGCCAAGCTGATGGGCAGTCGCGGCGTGTTCGCCACGCGCCTGTCGTATGTGATCAAGTCGGGCAACCGCTACCAGCTGCAGATCTCGGATTCGGACGGTCAGGACGCGCACATCGCGCTGTCGAGCCCCGAGCCGATCATCTCGCCGGCCTGGTCGCCCGACGGCACCAAGGTCGCTTACGTGTCGTTCGAGAAGAAGAAGCCGATCGTCTATATCCACGACCTGCCCACGGGCCGGCGCATCGTCGTATCGGACCAGAAGGGCAACAACAGTGCGCCGGCGTGGTCGCCGGATGGCCGCACGCTCGCCGTCGCGCTGTCGCGTACCGGCAATACGCAGATTTTCGCGGTCAACGCGGACGGCAGCGGTCTGCGTCGTCTGACGCAAGGCAGCTCGATCGACACCGAGCCGACCTACTCTCCTGACGGTCAGTGGATCTATTTCACGAGCGACCGCGGCGGCGCACCGCAGATCTACAAGATGCCGGCGCAAGGTGAAAGCGCGGGCGGCGCGCAACGCGTCACGTTTACGGGCAGCTACAACACCAGCCCGCGTGTGAGTCCTGACGGCAAGGAGCTTGCCTACATCTCGCGCGTCGGCGGTGCATTCAAGCTGTACATCCAGGACCTGCAAGGCGGATCCGCCACGGGCCTGACGGACACGACACATGACGAATCGCCGAGCTTCGCGGCGAACGGTCAGTACATTCTTTACGCCACTCAGGTGAACGGCCGTGGCGTGTTGGCCGCAGTATCGACCGACGGTCGCACTCGGCAGGTCCTGTCCGTTCAGGGGGGCAGCGTACGCGAGCCGTCCTGGGGCCCGTTTATGCAATAACGTTGATGCAATAACACAAGGAGAGTAATCAAATGATGTCCAAACTTCGTTTCGCATTCGCCGTCGTGATGGTCGGTGCACTGGCCGCATGTCACTCGGGCGTCAAGCTCGACGAAAACGCCAACAAGGGCGCAGGCTCGGCCCAACCGAACCCGACCGACGTCGCGACGGTCAACGTCGACCCGCTGAACGATCCGAACAGCCCGCTCGCGAAGCGCAGCATCTACTTCGACTTCGACAGCTACTCGGTGAAGGATGACTATCAACCGCTGCTGCAACAACACGCGCAATATCTGAAGAGCCACCCGCAGCGTCACGTGCTGATCCAGGGCAACACCGACGAGCGCGGCACCAGCGAATACAACCTCGCACTCGGCCAGAAGCGTGCTGAAGCCGTGCGTCGTTCGCTGTCGCTGATGGGCGTGTCGGATTCGCAAATGGAGGCCGTGAGCCTCGGCAAGGAAAAGCCGCTGGCAACGGGTCATGACGAAGCGTCGTGGGCACAGAACCGCCGCGCCGACCTCGCGTATCAACAGTAAGTCAACGGGTGGTGAGCCGAATGACGCATCGTTTCTCCTGGCTGCGGTTTGCCGCAGCGGCCTGCGTCGCAGGCACGGCCCTCACGGCCGTGCCCGCCCATGCGGGCATGTTCGACGACGATCAGGCCCGCCAGGCCATTCTCGATCTGCGCTCGAAGACCGATAGTCTGTCGAGCCAGCTATCGGCGGCGCAACGCACGATCCTCGATCAGTCCAACCGTCTCGACCAGCTCAACCAGCAGGTCGCGACGCTGCGCGGACAGAACGAGGACATGGCGAACCAGCTCACGACGCTGCAAAAGCAGCAGAAGGACTACTACACCGATCTCGACACGCGCCTGAAGAAATTCGAGCCGCAGCAACAGACGGTGGACGGCGTCCAGGGCGAGGTGCAGCCGGGTGAAACCGATGCGTTCAACGCGGCTTCGCAGCAATTCCGCAGCGGCGACTTCAAGAACGCGGCGGCATCGTTCCGCAGCTTCATCTCCAAATATCCGAACAGCCCCTATCAGCCGACCGCGCAATACTGGCTCGGCAACGCGCTGTATGCACTGCGCGACTACAAGGGTTCGACGACTGTCTGGCAAGGTGTCGTGAAGAACTATCCGCAGCATCCGCGTGCACCGGAAGCGCTGCTCGCGATCGCGAACAATCAGCTCGAACAAGGCCAGAAGGCCGCGGCGAAAAAGACGCTCGAGCAGATCGTAGCGCAATACGCCGGCTCGGACGTCGCGCAGTCGGCGCAGAACAAGCTGTCGCAGATCAAGTAGATCGTGGTGTTGGATTGATCACGTTTTGATGTAGTTGGCAGTAACGCGCAGTGTCCGAAGTGATAGCCACGCGCGCCTCTCGCTGGAAAGCCCGGGTAGTGATGCCCGGGCTTTTCATTTTGGGCGACGGTCTTGCCGAGTTGACAGGGCATTGGTGCGCCGATATAATTTCGCTTCTCTTTTGGGTCGTTAGCTCAGCTGGTAGAGCAGCGGACTTTTAATCCGTTGGTCACAGGTTCGAATCCCGTACGGCCTACCAAAAGATTCGAGGGCTGACATGCGAAAGCATGTCGGCCCTTTTCTTTTTCCTTTGCCCGCGTGTGCAAACAGGTACGCGCGCGGCAAACGAGCTGCCTCTTCCCGCCCGCCTCAACGTAGCCTTCCGTTCAGGCACTGCCCTCCGCCCTCCAACGCCGCCCAAAAAAACCAGGCATCCCGCAACGACATCGCGCCAACGCGCCAGCGCATTCTTATCTTTTTAGTAATTTTCGATTCATGTTTGTGCCACGGGTGGTTTGTAGCCTCGCGACTTGCAATACCGGCTGCAACTTTCAAAAAATTTCACCCACCCTACCCAAACACACAGAATGCAAACCACCCTGAAGGCGCTTCCGATCGCGGTTCTGATCTCCGCCATCTACGGCTGCGGCGGCAGCACCCAAAACCCGTCGAGCACGAGCGCGCCGCAAGGCACCACGAGCAGCACCCCGGCCACGACGACGACGCCCTCGACTTCCGCCAGCAACTACACGGCTGGCAACCTGCTGGTCTCGCGCACAGCCTATGACCCGGCGTTCGCTCTGAGCGGCACACTGCCTTATAACGCGACGCCCACGACCACCAATGCAGCCCCCGTGACCGCAGTCACGCCGGGCACCTTTCCGAATGTGTTCACCAACGACGCGAACGACGCCAACTTCGGCGTGACGTCGGAAGCGTATCTGGATCAGTGGGCACCGAACGCGACGAGCCCGTCGCAAACGCTGGACATCACCGCGCAGGCCGCGAAAAGCAGCGTGAATTTCGCCACCAGCTTCGCCTCGAAGTCGGAGCTCGCGCTGAACGTGTCGGTGGATCAGAAATCGCTGACCTTCACCGGCTACAACACGTCGATCGACCAGGCCGATATCTCGAACTCGAATACGCCGGGCGTGGTCGACACGACGAATACCGACGTCGCAACGCCGACCTACCGTACCGTCGCGCAGCTGAATTTCGCCGATAACAGCCTGTCGTTCACGAACACCAACGCATACGCCGGCAACAACAGCCGCGCGGCCGTGCTCGCCAACGGCATGTACTACATCGTCGGCAATGCCGGCAATTCGGGCAAGAATCCGAAGCCGACGACGGCCCAGCTCGACATGCTGACGATGAACACCGGCGTGCAAAGCATCGCTCCGGGCAGCCAATGCGCGTTCACGCAAGTGATCGGCGCATTCCAGTCCGGCACGGGCACCGGCACGTACGCGGTCGCACCGGCTGGAACGGCGTGCTCGCTGGCGTCGATGGGTTCGATCACGGGCGGTAGCTCGACGGGCGACCAGTTCGGATTCTCGATCGCGAGCCTGCCGACGACGCCCGCGACCGCCGCCGACAAAACCGGCAAGGACGTCAACCTGCGCGGCCTGTTCGTCGGCCCGGACGGCACGATGTATGTCTCCAAGGGCAGCGGCGGCAACGGCGTGAACACCGTGTACCAGGTCGGCGCGACCGCTGCGCTCGCCAATGGCGGCAAGTTGCCGCAAAACGCCGCGATGACGATCGTGCCTGGTTTCCCGACGACCCTCGCGACCAACCTGACGGCGCTCACGTCGCCTAGCCAGGTGACCGGCACGGTCTATCCGTTCGGGATGTGGATCCCCGCGTCGAATCCGTCGATCATGTTCGTCGCCGACGAAGGCGACGGCACGCCGGGCGACCAGGTGAGCGGCAGCGGCGGCCTGTGGGTCTATCAGAACCAGAACGGCACGTGGATGCCGCTCGCCAACCTGACGACCGGCCTGAACCTCGGCACGGCCTACACGGTGACGGACACGACCGGCGCGTACGGTACGCAGGGCGCGAGCTATACGACGACGCCTGACGGCTTGCGCAACATCACGGGCCAGGTCAACAGCGACGGTTCGTTCACGATCTACGCGGTGACCTCGACGATCGGCAACAGCCTCGGCGCCGCGTTCGATGCGGGCGCCGACTCGAACCAGCTCGTCAAGATCACCGTGAGCATCAACGGTTCGACGGCGACCTCGACGCAGGGTTTCACCGTGATGCAGACCGCGCCGTATGGCCAGGCGCTGCGCGGCGTCGCACTCGTGCCGAAGTCCTGAGCGGGTTAGTAGATTCAAAAGAAACGACCTGCCATCCGGCAGGTCGTTTTTTCTTGCACGCTCCAACGTAAAATCCGTCGCGAGCAATCGCCGTCTCGCCTCAACGCGCCGGCAGTCCCGCATTGAACCGCAACACGATCCTGCAGCCTGGCGTGTTGTCTTGAATCTCCACGACTGCCTCGTGCACCCGCGCGATCGCGGCCACGAGACTCAAGCCGACGCCATGCCCCGAAGTCGCCGCCTCCTGCCCGTTTCTGCTGCGATAGAACGGACGCAGGACTGCGTCGCGCTCACCTGCCTCGATACCGGGTCCAGTATCCGCGACCTGCACGACGGGCCTTCCCGCTTCAAGCGTTGCTTGCAGCGTCACCGCGCCGCCACCGGGCGTAAACTTCAGCGCGTTATCGAGCAGATTCTCGATAGCGCCGAACAGCAGATCCACGTCGCCGCGCGCGAAAACTGGTTCGGACGCAAGCACCGCGACCGACAAACGACGGTTCTCCGCGACCGGCTCGTACAACTCCGCGACGTCGCGCAGGATGGTGTCCAGCGACACCTCGCAGAAGCTCGCGCGTCTGACATCCGCTTCGACCTCCGCGATCCTCAATAGCGCGGTGAAACGGTTCAGCACGACGTCCGATTGCGCGATCGCGGTGTCGACGGCGCTCGTGTAGTCGTCGACGGTATGCGAGCGCCGCCGCGTGCGTTCGAGGCCCGCGCGCAGATGCGTCATCGGCGTGCGCAGATCGTGCGCGATGCCCGCGCACACGCCGCGCACTTCGGCCACCAGCCGCTCGATTTCATCGAGCATCAGGTTGACGATTTCCGCCAGACGATCGAGATCGTGATGCGTGCCGCGATTCGACAGACGCCGACTCAACTGGCCCGCCATGATCTCGCGCGCCGTCAGACTCATCGAGCGGATACGTCGGTTCGACATCGCGTGAAGCGCGGCGCCGCAGCCCACGGCAAGCAGAATCGTCAGCATGAGCCCGAGGCACAGGATCTTCACGAGCGTATGGTCGAAATGAATGATCTCGTCGATCGAGTGACCGACGACCACCCGCAGACCGCTACGCGTCGGCACGACGATGCCGCGAAAATGACTGGCCAGCGACGGCGGCCCGTCGTTCATTGCTTGCGTGTAGTAGAACGGCCGGCGCTCGCGCTCGGCCGGCAACGCACGGATATTGCCGGCGAGCCAGCGGCCTTCTTCGTCGAACACGCCATAGGGCCGGCTGCTCGCGATGTCGCGCCGGCTCAGCGCCGCGATATTGGCGATCGCCTCGGCGCGGCCGATCGAGCTGAACTCGGCCACTTCTCCGCGCAGCCGTTCATCGACCTCGTGCAGCAGATACGTGTGCATCATCCAGAAGAGCATCGCGAACAGCACGACCGCGCAACTGATGAACACCATCAGCAGCCAGGTGACGTTGTTGGCCGGCAGGCGCGGCCAGCGCCTATTCGCTGGCACGGAGGACATAGCCGACATTTCGAACCGTGTGGATCATCAGCGAAAACCGTCCGTTCATACTGATCTTGCGGCGCAGGTGACCGATATGCATGTCGATCACGTTGGTCTGCGCATTGAAGTGGTAATTCCAGACTGACTCGAACAGCATCGCGCGCGTCACCGGCTGCTCCGTATGCAGCATCAGGTATTTGAGCAACTGGTACTCGCGGGGCTTCAACTCGATCGACTCGCCCGCCCGGCTGACCTGGCGCGTGCCAATATCGAGCACGAGATCGCCGACGCTCAGCATGAGCGGCTGCTCCGTGGAAGAGCGGCGGCGCAGCAGCGCATTGAGGCGCGCGGTCAATTCCAGACTGTCGAACGGTTTGGTCAGGTAATCGTCGCCGCCGGTGCGCAGGCCGCGCACGCGTTCGTCGACCGCTGACAGCGCGCTCAATATCAGCACCGGCGTCTCTTTGCCGACGTTGCGCAACGTGGACAGAATCGACAAGCCATCCACGTCGGGCAGCATCCGGTCGAGCACGACGGCGTCGAAATCGCCGTTGAGCGCGCGCAGCAGGCCGGCATGGCCGCTCGGCACGCTTTCCACGGCGAATTCGTAGTCCTCGAGCGCAGTGGAGACTTCGAGCCTCACACGCTCGTCATCTTCGACGACGAGAATGCGGGGTCTGCGCCCCGCGGGGTAGTTGATCGCTGCTCTGTTTTTCAAGAGGACGTCGTTTCCTGTGGTCGTGCGTCGCCGCATGAACGGCGACGTCAATAGCGGGGGCCGCCTATGCGGGCGCGGAGTATGACATGGCCATGTTGCTGCTTCATGACGCGTCCCGGGCGGAGCCGAAAACCGTTCACACGTGCAACTAGTCGAGCTTCAGTGCCGCGCGCACTTCCGCCTTCGCATCGGCAAAGTCGCGCTGAAAATCCGGATTGGCCATCAGCGCCGCTGCGACGAGCGTTCCGTCGATGCGACCCGCTTCGACATCGCTCGGATAGTGGACGCCGTCGACGACGCGGTTCTTGCCGAATTCGCGCCCACGCGCGAATAGCGCATCGCGCTTTTCGGGGACCATCTGCGCGAGCAGGATCGCGCACAGATAGCCGAAGGTCGCGTGACCGCTCGGGTACGAGTTGTAGTCGTCGCCGGGCCGCTTCGGCACGATCGGTTGCACGTCGCGGCTCGCGATGAAGGGCCGCGCGCGGCTAAAGAAATGCTTGCCGCCTTTTGCGACCCGCTCGGCATCGTGATCGACGGCTTCGAACAGCGCAGCGGTTTTCGGCAGACCGGCTTCGTTGAAGTCCGGTCCGAGCACATCCGCGAAACGGAACACGGACTTGGTCGCGTCCGCCTTCGCGCGCGCCACCTGCTCCGGCGTGCGGCTGCGCTGCGCGTTCAGCACGGCATCGAGATCGGCTTGCTGACGCTCGGAGCCATCGGCGGCAGGTGGCGCGAGCAGCACGCCAAGCGGAATTTGACGGGCGTCGAGATAGCTTGCCTGCGCGGACGGTGCGGCGTAACTCGCCGCACTTGCAGCGACGAAGAGGGAAGCCGCGAGCGGCAAGGAGGTAAAGCGTTTCATCGTGTACGAGAAATGAAGAGAGATTGCAACGAAGTGGCACGGCGCTATCGCCGCCAGGAGAAAAGGCGTGATTCACCGCCTGAACGGTGCTGCCGATGCTAGTGCGCACGTATGAATGCGCGGTGTCCACAAACTTACAAACCTGAGCGCGTCGCGTAGCGTTAGTGCGAATCGCGCTGTTGTGGGGCATCCGTAATAGCAACATTAGATTCGTAAGATACCGATCACTTCGCATTAACGGACGGTTGATAGCATCCCGCCTCGTTCGACTCCCAGTTCATCGCCCCACTCGCGAAAGGATGCTGCACCATGCAACGGGTTAGTTTTCCCCTTAGAAAGAAGCCGCTGACGCAATTCGTTCTTGCCACACTGTGCGCGACCGGCGCACAGATCTCGCATGCCCAGACCTCGGGCGATCTCGGCTCCGTGCAAAGCACGGCCGTCTCATCATCGAACAGCGGCACGGCCACCAGCACCAACGTGCAGTCGGCACCGGCACAGGCGCCGTCGCAAGGCTCGCTCACCGCAAGCCAACCGCAGTCGGTGATCAGCCGGCACTACATCGAAAACAGTACCGCTCCGACCGCGAACTACAGCGAGATCGTGCAGATCGCGCCGAGCGTGTCGAATGTTTCTCCGAACGGCTCCGGCCTGATGGAATCGCAGAGCCTGTCCATTCGCGGCTTTCAGGACGGTCAGTACAACGTGACATTCGACGGCATCCCGTTTGGCGATACCAACGACTTCACCCATCATTCGACGTCGTTTTTCTCGAACCGGGTGCTCGGCAATATCGTCGTCGACCGCGGTCCCGGCGACGCTTCGCAGATCGGCTTCGCCACCTTCGGCGGAACGATCAGCCTGCAGTCGAGGGATCCGTCGGCATCGCCGGCATTCTCGGTGCTCGGCTCGTACGGCAGCTTCGACACATGGCAGGCCGGCGCCGAGTTCAATACCGGCTATCTGCAGCAATGGGGCGATGCGCGCGCAATGGTCGGCTATGCGCAGAGCAGCAGCGACGGTTATCTGACCAACGCGGACCAGCGCCGTCAGAACGTCTACTTCAAGCTCGACAAGCCGATCGGCGACAACACGCTGCTCACGCTGTTCGCGACTTACAACAACATCCACCAGAACGTGCCGCTCGGCGCGACGGCCGCGCAGATCCAGCAGTTCGGTCCCAACTTCGGTCTTAGCGCCGACCCGACGAGTCAGGCCTATGCCGGCTACAACTTCGACAAGATCAACACGGACTTCGAATACATCGGCGTGAAAACGAAGGTCGCCGAGTGGGTGATCGACAACAAGCTCTATACGTACGGTTACTACCACAACGGCTTCAACGGTCTGGACCCGAACGGTGAAACGCCAAACGGCACGATCTTCGGCCCGAACAACGTGCCGGGCCAGGAAATGAACAACAACTACCGCGCGTTTGGCGACGTCCTCGCGCTCGAGCGGCAGCTCGGTCCCGGCAAGCTGCAGACCGGCATGTGGATCGCGCACCAGTCCAACTTCCGCGACAACTTCAATGTCGATTCGTCGCTGAACTTCGCGTTCATCTCGCAGAACTTTACGATGAACGACACGATGCTGACGTTTCAGCCGTATCTGCAATACGCCTGGCAACTGCAGAACGGTTTGACGATTACGCCGGGACTCAAGTACGTGTCGTTCAACCGCAGCATCGATACGCCGATGAACCAGAAGACCGGTGAGCCGCTCGATTTCAGCCACACGTGGGACAAGGTGCTGCCGTCGTTGACGCTGCACCAGCAGATCACCCCGCAATGGAGCGCGTATGCGCAGTACGCGCAGGGCTTTCTCGCGCCGAACCTGAACGTGTTCTATGTCAACGATCCGACCGTCTCGGGACAACCCGATCCGGAACAGACCGACAACTACCAGATCGGCACGACGTACAAAACGGGGCGTCTGACCGTCGCCGCCGATCTGTACTACATCAACTTCCGCAACGCGGTGACGAGCCGCACGGTCGGCAACAACGTGATCTTCTCGAATGCGGGTGGTGCGACCTACAAGGGCGTCGAAACCGAAGCGACCTTGTCGGTCGGCGACGGCTTCAGCCTGTACGGCAATCTGACCTTCAATTCGGCCAAACAGAAGAGCACCAATACGTGGATGCCCAACGCGCCGCAATCGACGGCCGCCGCCGGCGTGCTCTACGAACGCGGGCCGCTCAACGGTTCGTTGCTGATGAAGTTCGTCGGCCATCAGTATGGCGATACCGGCAACACCCAGCCGATCGGCGGCTATGCGATCACCAACTTCGCCAGCTCGTACACGTTTGCCCGACTCGCACCGTGGACGCATAACACGCGCCTCGGCTTCCAGATCGACAACCTTTTCAACCGCACCAGCATCAATGCGCTGGCCGGCTACACCGTCGCGGACAACACACCGCTTTACTGGACCATCCCGGGCCGCGCGTTCGTCGCGACGCTGTCCACCGATTTCTGAACGGAGCTTCTTTCATGACTGTCGATAACCTGCTGCACCTCGCGAACAATTCCGGTGGCGTGTTGTATGTGATTGCCGCCATGCTGTTCGTTGCCCTGACGATCATCATCGAGCGCTCGTGGTTCCTGCAGCGCGCATCGAGCGGCAGCCGCGCGGTGCTCGACCAGATCGACCGCCTCGAACAACTGAACGCCGCCTCGCTGACGGCATGCGCCGAACAGTTTCAGGCGCTGCCGATGGCGAGCCTGCTGAAGGTCGCCGGCCGGCTTGCCGGTCAGACGTCGCGCGATGAGCTCGATGCGTGTCTCGACGAAGCGATCATGCGCGAAGCACCGAACATCGACCGCTTCCTGTGGGTGCTCGACACGATCGTCACGCTCGCGCCGTTGCTCGGTCTGTTCGGCACGATCGTCGGTATGTTCAACGCGTTCCAGGTGCTGTCGAATCCGGGCAACGCACCGACCCAGGTCACGGGCGGCGTGGCCGAGGCACTCATCGCTACGGCGTCGGGTCTGTTCGTCGCGATGATCGGCCTCGTGTTCTTCAACGGCCTGCACAACCGCGTAAGAGGCGTCGTCCATCAGCTCGAAACCGTGAAGGCGGCGCTCGTGAACCGGCTTGCGGCCAGAACGCATGAGTCGCTCAAGCCGGTGCATGAAGTGCCGCGCCCGGTGGTCGGCAAATTCGCCTCGCAGGGAGTCTGACGATGAAGTATTTCGAGGCGCGAAAGGCGCGCATCGAGATCATCCCGATGATCGACATCATGTTCTTCCTACTGGTGTTCTTCATCATGATCACGCTGCACATGATCCCGAACGCGGGGCTGCGCTCGCAGCTGCCGTCGAGCGCCACGGCGCAAGCGCTGCCGCCGCCGCAGGTCACGGTAACGCTCGCGACCGACGGCAGTCTGTCGGTCGACGGCCGCACGCTGAGCCTTGCGCAATTGACCACCCTGCTCGCCGCCCGCACGGACGTCGCGCATACGGTCGTGACGATTGCCGGCTCGAAGCAGGCGCAGATCCAGCACCTCGTCTCGGTGATGGACGCGTGCCGCGCCGCGGGTGTATCGCAAATCGCGCTCGCCGCGCAGCCCGTGGCGAACTGATATGGCAACCGTACCCGCCTCCGGGATCGTGCAGGAACGAACGCGCCTATTGCCGGCCGCCGCCATCGCGCTCGTCGCGGAAGCGCTGGTGCTCGGCGCGACGATTGCGCTGCTCACGCATACGACCCGGGTGTCTTCCGTATCGCATGAAGCGCCGCCAACGCTGCTGACGCTGGCGGCGCCGGCTCCCGCGCCGCAACCGCCGCAGCCGCCTGCGAAGCCCGTGCCGCCTCCCGCGCGGCCGGTCGTACCCGTGCGCCATGCTGCGCACACGCCCGCGAAGCCCGTGACGGCCGCGGTGCCGAAGCGCGTGCCGACTCCGGTGCCGGTGCAGCCCGCGGCGACACCGACCGAGCCGCCATCCGCGCCCGCGCCGCAACCGCCAGCTCAGCCCGCGCGGCAACCGCCCGCAACCGCTGCGGCGCCGGTTGCAGCCGCGCCTACGCCAAGCTTCGAGGGTGCGCTGCGCGCGGCGATTCAGGCCGCGCTGCGCTATCCCGAGTCGGCCCGCATGGCTGGCATGACGGGCCGCACACGCGTCGCGTTCCGGTATCGCGACGGCGTCGTGTCCGACCTCAGCGTCGTGGTGTCGAGCGGTATCGGACTGCTGGACCGCGCAGCGCTCGCAGCCGTGCGCGACGCCGCTTATCCGAAACCCGAGTCCGCATTCGTGGGCAAAACGCTCTCGGAGCAATTGTGGGTCGACTTCAAACTCGACGACCACGAATGATGATCCGCTAACGCCCAACCGCACGAGGGACGTCATCCGCCCACCGGAATGGCGTCCCCCTTCCCAATCCATCCGCAGTACCAGTAAGAATCTACTCAACGTGAAACTGAAAAATATCCTGTCCGCCTTGATCGCCGGCGGCGTCGCTTCCCTGCTCGCGCTGTCGAACGTCCATGCGGCGACGGGCGCCAACGCCGATCAATTCGAAATCGCGAAACGCTATGGCCTCGAAGGCGGCGAGCGTTGGGATTACGTGGCGTACGACGCTGTTCGCCAGCACCTCTTCATCAGCCGCGACACGCACGTGCAGGTGATCGATACGCGCACCGGCAAACCGGTCGGCGAGATCGCCAACACCGACGGCGTGCACGGCTTCGCGTTCGTGGAGGACCTCAAGCTCGGCTTCGTCACCAACGGCCGCGCCAATACGGTGAGCGTCGTCGATCTCGACACACTCAAGGTCGTCGACAGCATCAAGGCCGCGGGCCCCGACCCGGACGGCATCCTCTACGTGCCGGCCTTGCGGCGCATCTTCGTGAGCAATGGCCACGACGGCAGCGTCAGCGCAATCGACGTCGCGACGCGCAAGGTGGTCGCCACGATGAGCGTGGGCGGCAAGCCGGAGGCGCTCGCGGCGGACAGCCACGGGCACGTGTTCGTCAATGTGGAAGATCGCGCCGAGATCGTCGAGATGGACGGTCGGTCCGCGACGGTGCTGGCGCATTGGCCACTCGCACGGTGCGAGTCGCCGACCGGGCTCGCGATCGATGCGGCGAGCGAGCGCCTGTTTTCGGTTTGCGCCAATCACCGCATGATGATCGTCGATACGACGTCGGGCCGTCGCGTGGCCGAGGTGCTGATAGGGGGTCACCCCGACGCGGCGGCTTTCGATCCGGCCTTGAAGCTCGCGTTCAGTTCGAACGGCGCGGACGGCACGCTGACGATCGTGCATGAAGACGATGCGGACCATTACACGGTCGCGCAGAACATGCCAACGCTGGAAGGCGCGAAAACGATGGCGCTCGATGAACAGCAGCACCGGATCTATCTGGTGTCGTCGAAGTTCGGCGCGGCCGACCCGGCCACGGCTGCCAATTCTCATCCGCGCGCGACGGTCATCCCCGGTACGTTCGAAGTGCTCGAGGCGCAGCTCAAGGCACGCTGACGCGTGGCATCGACGCACGGCCGCCCGTTGATCGCGGCGGCGCGTCAAACATCGGTTCGCCTAGATGAGGCCGTGCGCGACGCCGCTCGGCGCCGCCCAGCGCTCGCTGTCGTTCGACACGCCGAAATCGGCGGCCCGTAGTGAAACGGTGGCCGAGCAGGCCGTCGCACGCTTTGCGCTGGCGCGCGCGAGGATGCGTTGCTCGTGCACATAGAAGAATTCGAGTTGGCGCGCGTCGGACGCTTTTCGTTCGAGTTCGAACACATCCTCGAGCGCGCGCCGCGACACATGAAAACGCTGAAGTCCGCGGCCAAGCCGGATCTGAAAGACAACACCGTCGCTGTTGTGCGGCACCGCTGCCCAGATAAGCGGAATGCTACTCATGGAGCCCCCGTAACTGGATCTTCATGTCAGGAACATTGACGATTTCATCGTCGCACGGATAAACGCACGGCGCGACTTGTCAAAATTAAACAAGGTTGATTTGTCGTTTTCACCACAGTGGCAGGTGTTGCGACGCGACGCCCCAGCGAATCCTTACTCGACAGCAGTCCGTCGCTTGCGCCGCGCGGTCGTTCGTCGGGTACGATGCAATGCGGCCCGATTTAATTTGCCACGCTTCTCGCTGACTTTTCGGTGGCCGGCCATGCAGAAGAATCATTCGCTTTTGCGGCGGGAATCCACACGCAAGGAATATGCGCTGGCTCGTTTGCGTCTTGCCACGAACCGCCTTATGCGCGCTGAGTCAGAAGCTGAAAAGACACTCGCCACCTGCTGGATGAAGGCGTGGGCAAGCGTCATCGGCGATGCGCAGTTCCCTAAGCTTCCTTACCGACCGGCCACACCCAAAGCGAGGCGGCGCTCCTCGCCAAGGTCCCGCGATTGACATCTGCCGTCGCTCGAACTGGATGGCGACGCGGCGACATCGTCGCGCACTCCGACCCCATTCATTTGACCGTATGGTTCGCCACCTCACAGACCGTCTACGCCCTCTGCTCGCATGATCGCTTCACGACGCCTTAGAGCGTTCGCGACAAAGAGAGCAACAAAGAAGAAACGACAAAACGGCGAGCGCGTCCCGCAACGATCGGGCTGCCCGCCGCTCAGGGGTACCCATGAAAGCTGGAAAGGTAATCTGGGTAGTGGCCTTGCCGTGTCTGATCGAAACGTCGCATGCGCAGGAGGTCTATCTGCAAGGCGGCACGCTGGGCATCGGGGTTGGCGCGGCGTGGAGCGTCACGTCGAGGTTCGGCGTGCACGCGGACTTCAACGCGATCAATTTGTCGCACAACTTCGAGGTTGGCGGCAATCGCTACGAAGACGGCATACGGCTGCGTCAGGGCGGTCTCTACGGCGATTTCTTTCCGTGGGCCGGCACCGGCTTTCGCGTGACAGCGGGCCTGCGTCTGACCGACAACGAAGTCAGCGGCAACTCGGTTCCGACCAACGGCATGTACGTATTCGAGGGCAAAGCCTCACCGGCCTTTCCTGGCGAGTACGCGACGGCGACCGCCCGATACCCGACCGCGATGCCCTACCTTGGCATCGGCTATGGCTTGCACCCGAGAGCAAAAGGCTGGGGGCTCGTGGTGGATCTCGGTGTCGCCTACGGCATTCCGAAATCCTCGTACACACTGTCGCCGGCGCTGTCGCAGGCCGCGGGACCGGAGATGAGTCAGCAGATCATCGACACCGGATTGCAGCAACTGCGCGATAAGGCCTCGCCTTATCGATGGTATCCGACGTTGCAGCTCGGCATTTCTTATCGCTTCTGAGGCGCAGCGCACGGAAACCGTCGCAGTACTATAAATTTGCGAAGGACTTTTCACATTCCGATTGCATAAAAAAACAAACGAAAGAAAGCGCGATACGACCTTCGCTTTTTCTGGTTATTTATCGAGATGAAAAGATATGCAATGATCGCCGCCGAATCAGCGGAGCATGTCTGAACCTTGCGCGAGCATACGTTCCGGCAACCCCACGGCCCATTGCTTTTTCATTGAACCGATAATGACCACCTTTCTGTTCGATCTGCTGTCGAACCTCGCCTTGTTCGCCATCGTATCGATGGCCTGTCGACTGTATAACCGGTTCGGGTCGGGTGCCGCGCTGAGCGGACCTGCGATTTTCGTCGTGATCGCGCTGGCCGCATGCGTGCTCGACGGCTTGTTGACGTTTGTCGTGTTCGCCGACGCGCAGAACCGCTATGGACAATTCGCCCTGCCGACGTCGTTTCTTCAGCGTGCTGGCGCGTATGCGCTCGCGATCGTGATCGCGTTCACGTGGCATCGGATATCGAGGCGCCGGCGCGGCGTGAAAAGCGCCCCGGACAACGCGGTTGTCATCCAGACGTCACCGTACTCCGAATCGCGGCTGCGCATGTGAGCCCGGCACGCCCCGACCGGCTTTTCACGTACGCCCCGCCATGTTTCATCGCTATATTGCCGCCGCGAGCAGGGCAGGAACGGTCCTTGCGCATGCGGGCGCCGTCGGCTATAACTCCCGAAGACCGCGCGTTGTGGGTCATGGCACCACCGTCGTTCAATCCGTTGATGGCAACCTATAACGAGGAAACATCTTGGATATCGAAACCGTACGTGCATTCATCATGACCCGTGGCATCGACATCGGCACCAAGGTCATCGGCGCAATCGTGCTGTGGCTCGTCGGCCGCTGGATCATCGGGCTGATCTCCAACCTGTCGCGCAAGCTGCTCGCACGCAACGGCCGGGTCGACCCGACACTCGCCCACTACCTCGCGTCGATTCTCGCCGGGTTGCTGAACCTGCTGCTCGTCCTCGCGATCCTGGAAATCTTCGGTGTGCAGACGACGTCGTTCGCCGCGTTGCTCGCCGGCCTCGGCCTCGCGATCGGTACTGCGTGGGGCGGCCTGCTCGCGCATTTCGCGGCCGGCGTGTTCATGCAGGTGCTGCGGCCGTTCAAGGTCGGCGATTTCGTCATGGCCGCGGGCGTCACCGGCACCGTCACGGAGTTGGGCCTGTTCGGCACCACGATCGTGACGCCGGACAACGTGACGACCATCATCGGCAACAACAAGATCTTCTCCGACACGATCTCGAACTACAGCGTGCTGCCGTTCCGGCGCGTCGAGCTGACCGCGAAGATCGCCAATGGCGTCGATCCGACCGATGCGATCGCGCGCTTGAAAGCCGCCGTCGCGAAGATTCCGAACGTGGCCGAAAACCCCGCGCCGGATATCGAGGTCTTGAGCTTCACGCCAGAAGGACCGCTGCTGTGCGTGCGCCCTTACTCGTCCAACCAGAACTACTGGCAGGTCTACTTCGACACCAATCGCGCGATCGTTCAGACCTTCAAGGAAGCCGGCTATCCGACGCCGGAAACGCCACTCGCACCGCGCGCGATCACGCGCGATTGATCTGATCGAACCTCCGCGCGCGCCCGACACGGGTCGTCGGCATGGCGGCATGAAAAAAGGCGTCGCGAGATTCGCGACGCCTATCGTGTTTTCAAGGCCCGAAATACCGCAAACAACTCGTCATCAACGCGTACTCGCGTTCGCGCCATTCTTGCGCAGCATCTTCCACAGCGCGCCGAGCACGATCGGTACGATCGCCGCGCCGATACCGACCAGCACGATCACGTTCAGATACTGACGGATGAACGGGATGTTGCCGAAGAAATAACCGAGCAGTGTCAGCAGCAGCACCCACAACAGCGCGCCGACGACGTTGAACATCTGGAAGCGGCTCCACGTCATCGACGACGCGCCCGCGACGAATGGCGCAAACGTCCGCACGACCGGGATGAAACGCGCGAGCACGATCGTCTTGCCGCCGTGTTTCTCATAGAAGTTGTGCGTCTTCTGCAGCGCGGCGCGATCGAGAAAACGCTCGAGCACCGGAATGTGCGTATTGAACACGCGCGGTCCGATCGCGCGGCCGATCAGATAATTGGTCGTATTGCCCGAGACCGCCGCCACCAGCAGCAACAGGATCAGCAGTCCGAGATGCATCTGCCCGCTCGCGCAGAACGCGCCGCCGATGAACAGCAGCGAATCGCCCGGCAGAAACGGCAGCACCACGAGCCCGGTTTCGGCGAACACGATCGCGAACAGCACCGCGTAGACCCAGGCGCCGTAGACCTGAATGAAGTCCCCGAGAAACTTGTCGATGTGCAGGACAAGATTGGCGAAATGTAGCAGCGTATCCAAGGAACGTCCTTTTAAGCCAGTGTATGCGTAGAGGGAAAACGGCCGCCGCGCGACCCTGCAACAGGCGCAGCAGGCGGCGGGCCGACCGCTGCGAATTGACCGCGACATGATACCGAAAGTGCCTCGGGTCGAATGAAAATCTGCTGGTTGGGCGTCTGCGCGGGCGGCGTGCGCCGAGTCGCTATAATTTCGCCATGTCCGAATTCTCCGAAACGCCTGCGGGCACCGCGGCCACACCTTCCGACGCCTCCCGCGCGGCGCCCGTGCCGCGTCCGTTGCGCGCCATCCAGCCGCTCCCCGGTCAATTGATCAGCCAGATCGCCGCCGGCGAAGTGGTCGAGCGGCCGGCGTCGGTAGTCAAGGAGCTGCTCGAGAATGCGCTCGACGCGGGCGCGCAGACGCTGCGCATCCTGCTCGACGAAGGCGGCGTCAAACGCATCTCGATCACCGACGACGGCTGCGGCATCCCCGAGAACGAACTCGTGCTCGCCCTGACGCGCCATGCGACCAGCAAGATCCGCTCGCTTGCCGAGCTCGAAGCGGTCGCGACGCTCGGGTTCCGCGGCGAAGCGCTGGCGTCGATTGCGTCGGTCGCGCAGATGAGCATCACGAGCCGCACTGCCGAAGTGCCGCACGCGGTGCGCATCGACGCGGAAACCGGCGTGCTGAGTCCCGCCGCCGGCACCCAGGGCACGACGATCGAAGTCCGCGAGCTGTACTTCAACACCCCGGCACGCCGCAAATTCCTGAAAAGCGAACAGACCGAACTCGGCCACTGTCTTGAACAGATCCGCCGCGCCGCGCTCGCGCGGCCGGACGTCGCGATCTCGGTGCTGCACAACGGCAAGGCCGTCGAGCACTGGAACGCGAGCGAGCCGCCCGCGCGGGTTGCGAAGATTCTCGGCGAGACGTTCGCGACCGCCCATCTGCCGCTCGGCGAATCCGCCGGTCCGCTTGCGATCTACGGCTGCGCCGGTCTGCCGACCGCGAGCCGCGGTCGCGCCGATCAACAGTATTTCTTCGTCAACGGCCGCTTCGTGCGTGACAAGCTGCTCACGCACGCGGTGCGCGCCGCGTATGAAGACGTGCTGCACGGTGAGCGTTATCCGTCGTACGTGCTGTTCCTCGATTTGCCGCCCGAAGGCGTCGACGTGAACGTACATCCGTCGAAAATCGAGGTGCGTTTCCGCGATTCGCGCTCGATCCACCAGTTCGTGTTCCATGCGGTGCAGCGCGCGCTCGCCCGGCACGCGGGCGCGTCGCCTGAAACGACGGCGGGCGGGCATGCGGCGCACCTGGAACCGTCGGCCGGTGGACCGGCTTCATCTGGTTCGACGCCGCCGGGTGTCACGAGCGGCGTAGCCGACGGCATTGGCGCGGGCGCCGGTCTTTCGAGCGGCGCGGGCTTCGGCGCGGGAAGCCGCGGCGGCCTTGGCGGCGGCAGCGGCTTCAGCAGCTTCGGCGCCCCGGGCGCCTCGCAGCCTGGCAATACGTGGATGCGCCAGGCACGCATGACGCAAGGCACGCTGCCGGTCGCGCAACCGCTCGCCGGTTACGACGCGCTGTTCGGCCGCAAGGATCCGCTTGCCGGCCGGGTCGAAGGCGCGTCGCTGTTCGAAGCGCGCGACTCCGCAA
Organism: Paraburkholderia sp. CI2; assembly: GCF_014201055.1. NCBI lineage: Bacteria > Pseudomonadati > Pseudomonadota > Betaproteobacteria > Burkholderiales > Burkholderiaceae > Paraburkholderia > Paraburkholderia sp. CI2. Next base: position 237,882 of record NZ_JACHDL010000007.1, on the reverse strand, counting down.
CCGACGCGACGTCGCCATACGACGCAGCGCCGTTCGCGCCGCGCCCGGCTTCCCCCGCATTCGACGCCACCGACGACCAGCCGCTCGGCTTCGCGCTAGGCCAGATCCACGGCATCTACGTGCTCGCGCAGAACCGCCAAGGGCTCGTAATCGTCGACATGCATGCGGCACACGAGCGCATCCTGTACGAGCAGTTCAAGAGCGCGCTCGCCGACCGCGCGATCGCCGTGCAGCCGCTGCTGATCCCGCAGACGATGCAGGCCGATCCGGTCGAAATCGGCACGGTCGAGGAAGAGCGCGATACGCTCGATGCGCTCGGCTTCGACCTCGCGGTGCTGTCGCCGACCACGCTCGCGATCCGCGCGGTCCCCGCGTTGCTGAAGGACGCCGACCTGCAAGCGCTGGCGCGCGCGGTGCTGTCCGACCTGCATGCATTCGGCGGCTCGCGCGTGCTGACCGAGCGTCAGCACGAACTGCTCGGCACGCTCGCGTGCCATCACGCGGTGCGCGCGAACCGGCGTCTGACGCTCGACGAAATGAACGCGCTGTTGCGCCAGATGGAAACGACCGAGCGCGCCGATCAGTGCAACCACGGGCGTCCGACCTGGTATCAGCTGACGCTGGCCGATCTCGATCGGCTGTTCATGCGCGGGCAGTAACGACGCTGCGTTTCGATCACACCGTTGCGCCGCGCGCCCGCTTGCCCATGACGTCACACCCTACCCCCATCCCGTGCCTGCTCGGCCCGACCGCGTCCGGCAAGACCGCCGCGGCGCTCGCGCTCGCCGCGCGGCGGCCGGTCGAAATCATCAGCGTCGACTCGGCGCTCGTCTATCGCGAGATGGACATCGGCACCGCGAAGCCGACCGCGGAAGAACGCGCGGTCGCGCCGCATCATCTGATCGATATCGTCGATCCGGCCGACTCGTACTCGGCCGCGCAGTTTCGCGCCGATACGCTGCGGCTCGTCGGAGAAATTCATGCGCGCGGGCGGCTGCCGCTGCTGGTCGGCGGCACGATGCTTTACTACAAGGCGCTCACGCAGGGCCTCAACGACCTGCCCGCCGCCGATGCCGAAGTACGCGCGAGGCTCGACGCCGACGCCGCCCGCGACGGCTGGCCGGCGCTTCACGCGCGGCTCGCCGCGCTCGATCCGGTCACGGCCGCGCGTCTCGCGCCGAACGATTCGCAGCGCATCCAGCGCGCGCTGGAAGTGTTCATGCTGACCGGCCAGCCGATGTCGACGCTGCTCGCCGCGCCCGCGCGCACCGACGACGCCGCATCGGCACGCTTCGTGCCGGTCGCGCTGGAGCCGTCCGAGCGTGGCGTGCTGCACGCGCGCATCGAGCAGCGCTTCGATTCGATGCTCGCGCACGGTTTCGTCGATGAAGTGGTGAAGCTGCGCGCGCGCGGCGACCTGCTGCCCGAGATGCCGTCGATGCGCTGCGTCGGGTATCGGCAGGTGTGGGAATACCTCGATGGCGCGGTCGACTATCGGACCATGCGCGACAAGGGCGTCTTCGCGACGCGGCAACTCTGCAAGCGGCAGCTCACGTGGCTGCGCAGCATGCCGGAAAGACAGGTGGTGGATTGCTGCGATCCGCACGCGACGGCGCGGGTGGTGGAGTTGATCGAAACGCTGGTTTGAGGCGCCGATCAGCGTTGGGGGAATCGGAGGGACGTAAAGCGGGAATTTGAAGCGGGAATTTGAAGCGGAAAATGTGAAGAAGGATTCGAAGCCCGCGCGGCGCACCATTGCGGCACGCCACGCGAGCCCGCGTCAATCTTTAGACCACGACCGTCTGCGCTTCACCCGCTGCGCTTTCACGGACCGTGCCGATCTTCCAGACCTGCTCGCCCGCCGCGGACAGCAGACCGATCGCCGCTTCGGCATCCGCGGCCGACACGATCACCGCCATACCGATACCGCAGTTGAACACGCGGTGCATTTCCGCATCGGCGACGCCGCCGTGCTTCTGCAGCCACGAGAACAGCGGCGGCAGCGGCCACGCGCGATGGTCGAGCTCGGCCGTCAGGCCTTCGCGCAGCACGCGCGGAATGTTCTCGACGAGGCCGCCGCCCGTGATGTGCGCCATACCCTTGACCTCGATCTGCTGCATCAGCGCGAGCAGCGGCTTCACGTAGATGCGCGTCGGCGCCATCAAGGCGTCGGCGAGCGTGCGGCCGTCGAAGTCCGCGTTCAGATCGGGATTGGCACGCTCGATGATCTTGCGCACGAGCGAAAAGCCGTTCGAATGGATGCCGCTCGACGCGAGCCCGAGCACCACGTCGCCCGACGCGATCTTGCTGCCGTCGATGATCTTGCTCTTTTCCACCGCGCCGACCGCGAAACCAGCCAGGTCGTATTCGCCGTCCGGGTACATGCCCGGCATTTCCGCGGTTTCGCCGCCGATCAACGCGCAGCCCGACAGCTCGCAGCCGTGCGCAATGCCCTTCACGACGGTCGCCGCCGTGCCGACGTCGAGCTTGCCGCAGGCGAAATAGTCGAGGAAGAACAGCGGCTCGGCGCCCTGCACGAGGATGTCGTTGACGCTCATCGCGACCAGATCCTGGCCGACCGTGTCGTGCTTGTTCAGCTGGAACGCGAGACGCAGCTTGGTGCCGACGCCGTCGGTGCCGGACACGAGCACCGCTTCCTTGTACTTCTTCGGCACTTCGAACAACGCGCCGAATCCACCGATGCCGCCCAGCACGCCCTCGCGCAGGGTCTTCTTGGCAAAGGGCTTGATGGCGTCGACGAGGGCGTCACCCGCATCGATGTCCACGCCGGCGTCGCGATACGACAAACCTTGGGCCGAATCGGTTGAATGCTCGGCGGATTTCGGTTGATTCATGGGGAAAAGCTCGAAGGTCGGTAAAATGCGATTTTACCCGATGCTGGTCGCCTGGCTGGAATTCACGCGTTCCGACGATATCCTGGAAACGACATTGCAACACGACACCCCGATTCCGGCGCCGCCGACCCGCGCAATTGCGCCAGCCGTGCTTCGCGACGCGCGGCCTCACGACCCGGCGAGCACGCTTCACGACAACTGAGCGCCTGGCAACCTTCCAGGCCCCGAGGTCCGGGCCACTTGCGGCCTGAGCCTCATTTTCGGCATTAACCTACTGTGCTTCGTCAACTGACGCTCGATCTCGGCACCCCGCCGCCATCGACATTCGACAATTTCTTCGCCGGCGCGAACGCCGAGCTGGTCACGCGCCTGCGTGAGCTCGACGACGCGCTCGCCTCCGGACCGGTCGCCGATCGCACCTTCTACATCTGGGGCGAAGCCGGCAGCGGCCGCACGCACCTGCTGCAGGCGCTCGTGCACGAAGCGCCGCCGGGGCATGCGCGCTTCGCCGGGCCGCAAAGCAGCCTCGCCGCCTTCGGCTTCGATCCGCGCGTCGCGCTCTATGCAATCGACGACTGCGACGCGCTGTCGGCCGCGCAGCAGATCGCCGTGTTCAACCTGTTCAACGAAGTGCGCGCGCATCCGACCAGCGCGCTCGTCGCCGCGGGCAACGCGGCGCCGATCGGCATGACGGTGCGCGAAGATTTGCGCACGCGCCTCGGCTGGGGACTGGTGTTTCACCTTGCGCCGTTGCCCGACGACGCGAAGGCCGCGGTGTTGAAACGCGCGGCGCGCGAGCGCGGCATCATGCTCGCCGACGACGTGCCGGCCTACCTGCTCACGCACTTTCGCCGCGACATGCCGAGCCTGATGGCGCTGCTCGACGCGCTCGACCGCTTCTCGCTCGAACAGAAACGCGCGGTCACGCTGCCGCTGTTGCGCACGATGCTCGCGTCGCCCGACCCCGCCGCCGCGCCGGGTTCACACGCCGCTCTTCCCGCTTCAAGTAAAATAGGCGCCCATGGCTAACCTTGCACTCTTCGATCTCGACCACACGCTCATTCCCACCGACAGCGACCACGAATGGGGCCGCTTCATGGTGAAAAAAGGCATGGTCGACGCCGAAAATTTCGCCCGTGAAAACGATCGCTTTTACGCCGATTACAAGGCCGGCAAGCTCGACATTCACGCTTATCTGATCGCCATGCTGACGCCGCTCGCGAAGTACACACGCGCGCAGCTCGCGGACTTTCACGCGCAGTACATGCACGAGGTCATCACGCCGGCCATCCAGCCGGTGGCGCTCGAACTCGTGAAACAGCATCGTGAAGCGGGCGACCTGTGCTGCGTCGTCACCGCGACCAACGAGTTCATCACGCGGCCGATCGCGCAGGCGTTCGGCGTCGACACGCTGATTGCGTGCGAGGCGGAGACCGTCGGCGGGGAGCCGCACGGCGCCTACACCGGTCGCCCCACCGGCACGCCGAGCTACAAGGAAGGCAAGATCGTGCGCACCGAAATGTGGCTCGCGTCGCTCGGCAAGAGCTGGAGCGACTTCGAGCACAGCTATTTCTATAGCGATTCGCACAACGACATCCCGCTGCTCGAAAAAGTCACCGATCCCATCGCGACCAATCCGGACGACACGTTGCGCGCCCATGCGCGGGCCAAAGGCTGGCGCATCCTCGAACTCTTCCAACCCTCGTGATCAAGAAACTCATCCGCAAGCTATTCGGCCAGGACACGGCGACCGCTGACGACACGCTCTCCGCCGCCGCCAGCGTCGACGGCAATGCCAATGGCAAGCCGCCGGCGCGCGGCAAGTCCGTATCCGGCACGACCGTATCCGGCACGACCGCTTCCGGCACGGCCGCGCGGCCGCGCCGCAAGTCCGCAGGTGCCGCTGCTGCCGCGCAAGCGCCGCGCGAGCCGGACGTACCCGTCATCATTCCGCACGACGTGCACGGCATCGACCCCACGCTGATCTCGCGCAATGCGATCCGCGTGACCGAGGGCCTGCAACAGGCGGGCTTCCGTGCGTTCATCGTCGGCGGCGCGGTGCGCGACCTGCTGCTCGGCGTCAAGCCGAAAGACTTCGACGTCGCGACCGACGCGACTCCCGAACAGGTGCAGAAGCTGTTCCGCCGCGCGCGCATCATCGGCCGGCGCTTCCAGATCGTGCACGTGCAGTTCGGCCAGGAAATCATCGAAACCTCGACGTTCCGCGCGCTGGTCGATCCGCCCGCGGCCGACGCGCCGCCGCCGAAGCGTCTGAAGCGCGACGAGCTCGACCGCCGCACCCACGCGGTCGATGCGAGCGGCCGCGTGCTGCGCGACAACGTGTGGGGCGAGCAGCACGAGGACGCCACGCGCCGCGACTTCACGATCAACGCGATGTACTACGATCCGGCCACACAAACGGTGCTGGACTACCACAACGGCATGGCCGACATGCGCGCGCGCCTGTTGCGCATGATCGGCGACCCGGCCACACGCTATCGCGAGGATCCGGTGCGCATGCTGCGCGTCGTGCGCTTCGCCGCCAAGCTCGACTTCGACATCGACGACGCCACGCGCGCGCCGATCGAGAAGATGGCCGATCTGATCAACAACGTGCCCGCCGCGCGTCTGTTCGACGAAATGCTGAAGCTGATGCTGTCGGGTCACGCGCTCGCGTGCCTGACGCGGCTGCGCCAGGAAGGCCTGCATCACGGGCTGTTGCCGCTGCTCGACGTCGTGCTCGAGCAGCCGACCGGCGAAAAATTCATTTCTCTGGCACTCTCTAACACAGATGCACGCGTGCTCGCCGGCAAGCCGGTGTCGCCGGGCTTCCTGTTCGCGACGCTGTTGTGGCACGACGTGCAGCAGCGCTGGCAGAAGTTCGAGGCCGAAGGCGAGTATCCGGTGCCCGCGCTGCATCGCGCGATGGACGAAGTGCTCGACATGCAGACCGAAAAGCTCGCGATCCACAAGCGCTTCTCGGCCGACATGCGCGAGATCTGGGGCCTGCAGCTGCGCCTCGAAAAACGCTCGGGGCGCAGCGCGCTGAAGCTGCTCGAACACCAAAGATTTAGAGCGGGGTATGATTTCCTCCTGTTGCGCTGCGCATCGGGCGAACTCGACGAGTCGGTCGGTGCATGGTGGACGGAGTTCATCGAAGGAGACGTCACCGCGCGCGAGACATTGCTCACGCAAGGCGGGAAGGACCGGAGCCCAAGAAAACGACGGCGGCGCGGTGGCGCCAGAAGCCGCGAATCAGGTGACGGAGTGGAGGGCGGCTCGTCCGCCGAACGCACGGACAACGACGCGGGCCTCGAAGGCTCGCACGAAGACTGACGCGGCGTTCGCGGAAAAGCCGTCAAAACGATAGCTGCAGGAAGTTATGCCATGACGGTTGCTTATCTCGGCCTCGGCGCGAATCTCGGGGACGCGCGCCAGACCCTGAAAGACGCGGTGGTGTGCCTCGCACAACAGCACACCATCACCGTGCTCGCCAAATCGAGCCTGTATCGTACTGCCCCGATCGACGCGGGCGGCGACGACTATTTCAACTGCGTCGTGAAGCTGGAAACGACGCTCCCCGTGCGGCATCTGCTCGCGCTGTGCCACAAGATCGAGCATCAGTTCGGCCGTGAGCGGCCGTTCCGCAATGCGCCGCGCACGCTCGATCTCGACATCCTGCTGTATGGCGATCAATCGATCGACGAAGCCGATCTGATCGTGCCGCACCCACGCCTCGTCGAGCGCGCGTTTGCGCTGGTGCCGCTTGTCGAGATCGACGCGGCGATCGTCATTCCGCTGCATGGCCGGGCCGCCGCGCTGCTCGACAGCGTGAGCGATCAGCGCATCGAGAAAGTAAAGTCGCCCTGCCAGTGCCCGATGCTCAATGCGCTGACCGGCAATTCCGCCGAAAAAGGCCGTTGCGAATGAGTTCGCCGCCACTCACGGTCACCGCGCCGCAGCTGCGCCCGCCGTTCGGCTATATCGCGATCGAGGGGCCGATCGGCGTCGGCAAAACCTCACTCGCGCGGCGCCTCGCGCAACGCTGGTCGATGCACGAACTGTTCGAACGCTCGCAAGACAATCCGTTTCTTGAACGCTTCTATCGCGACACCACGCGCTATGCGCTACCGGTGCAGTTGCACTTCGCGCTGCAACGCGCGCAGCAGGCGCAGGAAGTCAGCGCCGCGCAGGCGAGCGGCACGCCGCTGATCGCCGACTTCATCACGCAGCGAAACGACATCTTCGCGCGTCTGACCTTGCAGGAAGACGAGTGGCAGTTGTACCGCGCGCTTGCCGTGCGGCTCGACGTCAGCGCGCCGGAGCCGGACTTCGTCGTTTATCTGCAGGCGAGCCCGGAGGTGCTGTTCGCGCGCATCCAGAAGCGCGCGGTGCCGATGGAGCTGCAGATTTCCGATGCCTATCTGCGCGCGCTGTGCGACGCGTACAACGAATTCTTCTACCACTACGACCGCACGCCCGTGCTGACGGTCAACGCCGAACACCTGAATCCGCTCGACTCCGACGCGGACCTTGCGCTGCTCGCCGAACGCATCGAGACGATGCGCGGCCGCAAGGAATTCTTTGTCAAAGCCACGTCGCTGTAAGCGGCGCGGCTAGTTCGTTTTTTTCACTGGATTGACCATGACTTATTTGCAGGAAGCGAGCCGGAGCGCGATCACCGTGCCGAAACTGCAGGCAATGCGCGACGCTGGCGAAAAGATCGCCATGCTCACCTGTTACGACGCGAGCTTCGCCGCGCTGCTCGATCGCGCGGGCGTCGACGTGCTGCTGATCGGCGACTCGCTCGGCAACGTCCTGCAAGGCCAGGCGACAACGCTGCCGGTGTCGCTTGCCGACATCGCGTATCACACGGCGAGCGTCGCGCGCGCGCGGCCGTCGGCGCTGATCGTCGCGGACCTGCCGTTCGGCACCTACGGCACGCGCGAAGACGCATTCAGGAGCTCGGTCGAACTGATGCGCGCGGGCGCGCAGATGGTCAAGCTCGAAGGCGGCGAATGGCTCGCCGACACGGTGCGGTTTCTGGTCGAGCGCTCGATTCCGGTGTGCGCGCATGTGGGTCTCACGCCGCAGTCGGTGCATGCGTTCGGCGGCTTCAAGGTGCAGGCCAAGACCGAAGCGGGCGCGAGCCAGCTGCTGCGCGATTCGCTCGCCGTGCAGGAAGCCGGCGCGCAATTGATCGTGATGGAAGCGATCCCGTCGCAACTCGCGGGCGAGGTCACGCAGCAGCTGCGCATTCCGACGATTGGTATCGGCGCGGGCCTCGGCTGCTCGGGTCAGGTGCTGGTGCTGCACGACATGCTCGGGATTTTTCCTGGCAAGCGACCGCGCTTCGTGAAGGATTTCATGCAGGGGCAGCCGAATATTCAGGCGGCCGTCGAGGCGTATGTGCGGGCGGTAAAGGACGGCACGTTTCCCGGCGCCGAGCACACGTTCTGATGCTTCATTGCCGCGCGAGCGCGCGGCATTCCCGTATTTTTCAGTGCTTTAACCAACAAGCCGTGCCGGCACCGCGCCGCGCAACGCGTTGCACACGAGCAGCGCTTCGGCGTTCAGCACATCCGCCCGCGTCAGCACTTTTTCACCTGCCCGCAAGCCCGACGCGTCGTCGAGCAACACGCTTCGCATTACACCCGGCAGCACGCCTGACGCGAGCGGCGGCGTCCACCATTGTCCCGCGAGCTTCACGAACACGTTCGACCTGCCGCCTTCGGTCAGTTCGCCCCGCTCGTTGAAAAACAGCGTATCGAAGGCGCCCTTCGCTTCGGCTTCGCGCCAGCCGCGGTCGTAGTCTGCCCGGCGCGTGGTCTTGTGGCGCAGCAGCGGATCGGCGGCGTGGGTCGGCGCGAACTGCGCTTCGGGGCCGAGCAGAACACCAACGACCGCATCCGCCAACGGCGCAAGTATCGCGGCCGAGATCTGGGTCACCCCGCTCTTGCTCAAAGCAAGCCGCATTCGATGCGGCATCTGCGCCGGGAGCGTGGCGCACCGCGCTGAAATCTCCCCGCGAATGCGCGCTTCGTCGAACCCAAAGCCAAGCGTCGCGGCGCTCGACGACAAGCGCCGCAGATGCCGCTCGACGTGCCGCACGCCGTCTTCCCGCGTCGCGTACATCGTTTCGAACAGTTCGAAACCCGGCTCGGCGCCCATCAGAAAACGTGCTTTCAATCGACACTCCTCGTGCTCGTCGGCGGCCACGCTGTCGAGCACGATGCCCGCGCCGATGCCCATGCTGCCGCGCAGACCGTTCGTGCCACCGTCTGACGCCGATGACGCAGTCAACGTCAACGTGCGAATCGCGACCGACATGCAAAAGTCGCCGCAATCGTGATCATCGCCCGGCGCATCGAGCCAGCCGATCGCGCCGGTATAGAGCCCGCGCGGCGTGCTTTCCAGTTCGTCGATCAACTGCATCGTGCGATGCTTCGGCGCACCGGTAATCGAGCCGCAGGGAAACAGCGCGCGCAGGATCGTCGCGAAGGAGGTGCCGTCGAGCAACGTCGCCTCGACAGTCGACGTCATCTGCCACACCGACGCATACGGCTCGACCGAAAACAACGCCGGCACGCTGACCGAGCCGATCCGCGCGACTCGCGACAGATCGTTGCGCAACAGATCGACGATCATGACGTTCTCGGCGCGGTTCTTCGGATCGGTCGCGAGGAACTCGGCGTTACCCCGGTCGACGGCAGGATCTTGCGAGCGCGGCGCCGTGCCCTTCATCGGCCGCGCGCGCAACGTCGGGCCGTGCTTTTCGACGAATAGTTCGGGCGAACACGACAGCACCCACGCATCGTCCGGCAACGCGATCAGCGCGCCGAACGACACGGGCTGGCGCGCGCGCAACCGCCGATAGAACGCGAGCGGCGAGCCGAACACGTCGAAGCCGAGGCGGTACGTGTAGTTGACCTGATAGGAATCGCCCGCGCGCAGGGCGGCGTGAATCGCGTCGATCGCCGCGTCGAACTCGGCGCGATCGACGCTCTCGCGCACGTTCGCGGTGCCCGCGACCGACGGCTCGAAAGCGCCGTTGTCCCGCGCCGTCAGCCACGCGTCGACCTCGTCGCGCGAAAGCTTCGCACAACGTTCGAACAATAAAAAACGCAGCGTGGCATTGCCACGCTGCGTTTCAGAAGATCGGCGCGCATCGAAACCCATCAGCGCGCGGCCAAATTCATAATCGGCGAGCACGACCGCGTGCAAACCGCTCCGGGTATCCGCCGCGACGCTGTCGCACACGGCTTCGAGCTGCGCCGCCTCCGTGCAGACCCGCTCGCGCACGAAACCCGTGTACAAGCGGCTCGACGGAAGCGCCGCCGTTGCACCGCAATCGTCGAGCAGCGCGAACGCCGCGCCGCGACTGACCACCGTCATACTGACCGCCGAATCAAATCAATCGAAAAAGCTCTTTACCCGATCGAACCAGCTCTTGCTTTGCGGACTATGCCGCGAACCGCCTTCCACGAGCGCCTTTTCGAACTGCTTGAGCAGATCGCGCTGCGCTTCGGTGAGCTTGACCGGCGTTTCAACCTGCACGTGTACGTACAGATCGCCGGCGATGCTCGAACGCAGCCCCTTGATGCCCTTGCCGCGCAAACGGAACGTCTTGCCGGACTGCGTGCCTTCCGGCACCGTGAAGCTGGCGCGACCGGCGAGCGTCGGCACCTCGATATCGCCGCCGAGCGCCGCGGTAGTGAACGGGATCGGCATCTGGCAATGCAGATCGTCGCCGTCACGCTCGAACACCGAGTGCTGCTTGATATGAATCTCGACGTACAGATCGCCCGCCGGACCGCCGTTGATGCCCGGTTCGCCGTTGCCGGCCGAGCGGATGCGCATGCCGTCGTCGATACCGGCCGGGATCTTCACTTCGAGCGTCTTGGTTTCCTTCACCTTACCCGCGCCGTGGCAGTGATTGCACGGCTCGGGGATGTAGGTACCGGTGCCGTGGCACTTCGGGCAAGTCTGCTGGATGCTGAAGAAGCCCTGCGACATGCGCACCGAACCCGAGCCGCTACAGGTCGGGCAGGTTTCCGGCTTGGTGCCCGGCTTCGCGCCCGAGCCATGGCAGACTTCGCACGAAACCCAGCTCGGCACGCGAATCTGCGTGTCGTAGCCGTGTGCGGCCTGCTCGAGCGTGATTTCCATGCTGTAGCGCAGATCGGCGCCGCGATACACCTGCGGGCCCGCGCGGCCGCCTCCGCGTGCGCCGCCGCCGGCCGCCTGGCCGAAGATGTCGCCGAAGATGTCGCCGAATGCATCGGCAAAGCCGCCGAAACCTTGCGCGCCGGCCCCACCCATGTTCGGATCGACGCCCGCGTGACCGTACTGATCGTACGCGGCGCGCTTTTGCGAATCCGACAGCATTTCATAGGCTTCCTTCACTTCCTTGAAATGCTCTTCCGCATCCTTGTGACCCGGATTGCGGTCGGGGTGGTGCTTCATCGCGAGCTTGCGATAAGCCTTCTTGATTTCGTCGTCGCTCGCGTTCTTTGCGACGCCCAGAACCTCGTAGTAATCCCGTTTCGCCATATCGGTTCAACGCCGCCGCGCAAAGCGACGCGGTAGCTCCTTGTGAATGCTGTGGAGTCTCACGACTCGTCCGGCCGCTGTCTGCGCCGCGCCAGGGCACGGTTCAAAACAACGCCCTCCATAAAACGAACGTGCCCGGAGAGCCCCAAAAAGGCTCGCCAGGCGCGAAAACCGCTCTTGCACTTTGGGCGCCCCGGGGGCGCCGTTCTCGTGCAGCCGGGCCGCGCACATTGCTGTGCACGGCTTTACGGTCGGATGCCGACCTGGCTTTAGTCTTTCTTCACTTCCTTGAAGTCAGCGTCGACCACATCGTCGGCCTGCTGGCTCGCACCCGCCGATGCACCGGCACCGCCCGCCGCGCCCGCCGCCGCTTCGGCACCTTGCGCAGCCTGCATGTCGGCGTACATCTTCTCGCCCATCTTCTGCGAGGCCGTGGCCACCGCTTCGATCTTCGCTTCGATCGCGGCTTTGTCGCTCGAGTTGCTCTTCAGCGCGTCTTCGAGGTCCTTCAACGCGGCTTCGATCTTGTCCTTCTCGCCAGCTTCGAGCTTGTCGCCGTACTCGGTCAGCGCCTTCTTCGTGCTGTGGACGAGGGCGTCACCCTGGTTGCGGGCGTCGGCCAGCTCACGCAGCTTGTGATCTTCTTCCGCGTTCGCTTCGGCGTCCTTCACCATCTTCTCGATTTCGGCTTCGGACAGACCCGAGTTCGCCTTGATCGTGATGCGGTTCTCCTTGCCGGTCGCCTTGTCCTTCGCGCCGACGTGCAGAATGCCGTTCGCGTCGATGTCGAAGCTCACTTCGATCTGCGGCACGCCGCGCGGTGCCGGCGGAATGCCTTCGAGGTTGAACTCGCCGAGCAGCTTGTTGCCCGCTGCCATTTCGCGTTCGCCCTGGAACACCTTGATCGTCACGGCGCCTTGATTATCATCAGCCGTCGAGTAGACCTGCGCGTGCTTGGTCGGGATCGTCGTGTTCTTGTTGATCATCTTCGTCATCACGCCGCCGAGCGTTTCGATGCCGAGCGACAACGGGGTCACGTCGAGCAGCAGCACGTCCTTGCGGTCGCCCGACAGAACCTGGCCCTGGATCGCGGCACCAACGGCCACGGCTTCGTCCGGGTTCACGTCACGGCGCGGATCCTTGCCGAAGAACTCCTTCACCTTTTCCTGCACCTTCGGCATACGGGTCATACCGCCGACCAGGATCACGTCGTCGACTTCGCCGACCTTCACGCCCGCATCCTTGATCGCGACGCGGCACGGCTCGATGGTGCGTTCGATCAGGTCTTCGACCAGCGCTTCCAGCTTGGCGCGCGTGATCTTCAGGTTCAGGTGCTTCGGACCCGATGCGTCCGCCGTGATGTACGGCAGGTTGATTTCGGTCTGCTGGCTCGACGACAGCTCGATCTTGGCCTTTTCAGCCGATTCCTTCAGGCGCTGCAGCGCGAGCACGTCTTTCGACAGATCGACGCCCTGCTCCTTCTTGAACTCGCCGATGATGTAGTCGATGATGCGCTGGTCGAAGTCTTCGCCGCCGAGGAACGTATCGCCGTTCGTGGACAGCACTTCGAACTGCATTTCACCGTCGACGTCCGCGATTTCGATGATCGACACGTCGAACGTACCGCCGCCCAGGTCGTACACCGCGATCTTGCGATCGCCCTTTTCAGCTTTGTCCAGACCGAACGCGAGAGCCGCGGCGGTCGGTTCGTTGATGATCCGCTTGACTTCCAGACCGGCGATGCGGCCGGCGTCCTTGGTTGCCTGACGCTGGCTGTCGTTGAAGTACGCCGGCACCGTGATCACGGCTTCCGTGACGGTCTCGCCAAGGTAGTCCTCAGCGGTCTTCTTCATCTTGCGCAGGACTTCGGCGGAGATTTGCGGCGGCGCGAGCTTCTGGTCGCGCACTTCGACCCACGCGTCACCGTTGTCGGCCTTGATGATCTTGTAGGGCATCAGGCCGATGTCCTTCTGCACTTCCTTCTCTTCGAAGCGGCGGCCGATCAGGCGCTTGACCGCGAACAGCGTGTTCTTCGGGTTCGTGACCGACTGACGCTTGGCCGGCGCGCCGACCAGGATCTCGCTGTCATCCATGTAAGCGATGATCGACGGCGTGGTGCGCGCGCCTTCCGAGTTCTCGATGACCTTGACCGAGTTGCCTTCCATGATCGCCACGCACGAGTTGGTCGTGCCGAGGTCGATACCGATGATTTTGCCCATTTTTACAAATCTCCTGACTTTGATCGCTGCGGAAAGCGCCCGGTTGACCCATCTGGCGGCGGGACGATCCGCTCTCAATTCATACCTGCACTCAAAATAAGTGCGGCCACATCGTTTTCAAGACCTCTTTTGCGATGCGGTCTTTAATTTTTTTCAATCACGGGGCGAGGCGCCTGAATCTTCGCTGCGAGCCCGCTCCGTCAGTCTGCGCGGCGCCCCCGGCGTGGTTCGCCGGAGGTGCCTGAATCGATCGGACCTTTGCGGCACGTAGCGATGCGAAGCGACGCAGCAGACGCCACCGGCGCAAACGCCCTGAGCGAGTGTCGACGTGATTACTTCGGCGCCGCGACGGTCACGAGCGCGGGACGCAGTACGCGATCCGCGATCACAAAGCCCTTTTGCAGCACCGCGACGACGGTGTTCGGCTCCTGGTCGGCCGGCACCATCGAAATGGCCTGATGACGATGCGGATCGAACTTTTCGCCGACCGGATTGATCGCCACGACTCGACCCTTCTCGAGCGCGCCGCTCAACTGCCGCAGCGTGAGCTCGACGCCTTCGCGGACCTTCTGCAAGTCGTCGGACGAATGGGCGACGGCCGCCTCGAGACTGTCGACCACCGGCAGCAGATGCTCGGCGAAGCTCTCGATCGCAAACTTGTGCGCCTTGGCGACGTCTTCCTGAGCGCGCCGACGCACGTTTTCGGTTTCGGCCTTCGCGCGCAGGAAGCTTTCCTGCAACTCGGCGATCTTCGCCTGAGCGTCGGCCAGCGCCTGCTCGGCGGCACCCTGGGCCGGTTCCGGGGCGGCGCCGGTGTCCGGCTGTTGAGCAGCGGCCCCGGCCGCCTCGGCGGCCTGGCGCGCGGCTTCGTCGGCGGGCGTGGGATTCTGGCTCGTCGGGTTCTCTTGCGTGTTTTCCATGTCGCTGAAAGTCGTTAAAAAGTAAAAGCCAAAGGCGGTGCAAGCCGTTCCGACACAGTACGATTCATGCTTTGCAAAATCGCGACTCGCGTCTTCGCGCCGATCCGCCAGACCGGACCCCAGATGGGGCCTGAAAAAGCCGTTTCAAGCGGGTCGAGGGTTTTTTCGCACCACCGACGTGCAGGCGAAATGCGCCGTAACAAGCCTCAACGTGGCGCAATCAGATAGAGATTGAGTGCAGCCCGCAACTGACCTATTCTCCAGTCATGGAGCGGCAACGCCACGTTAACCCTAATCTGACGTAAGCGTTACCGACACCTGACAGTCGTTCCGATAGCCTGTTTCAGCCCATCAAGGGGAGTACCGTGAAACTGACCTTTGCAATCGGGGTGGTCGCACTGGTACTGATCGCGGGCACCACGACCATCTGCATGTCCGGTGCGGTCAACGACCACACCACCGAGTACGGCGGCGCACACGCCACCGTGGAGCAGTTTCTCAATCCCCACCTGAAAATCTGTCGATAGTGCGCCGGTCGCGTTTGGTCGGTCGGCCGTGCAGCGCGGCGGCCGGCTCGTGGTAGACCTTGCGCCGTTCCTGCTCGACCTGCCGCTTCGCCTTGCTCTGCGCGGTTTCCACATAAAGCGTCTGCGCGACGCTCGCCGGACCGCGTACGTCGCATACGCCCAGCACCTCCACCTGCCACACGTAGCGCTCGATCTCGATTTCGACCAGATCGCCGACACGCACGTCCTTCGCCGGCTTCACGGCGACGCCGCCGATACGCACCCGCCCCTTGTCGACCGCCTCCGCGGCCAGCGAACGCGTCTTGAAGAAGCGCGCGGCCCACAGCCATTTGTCGATGCGCAGTTTCGCGCCCGGTTCGGTTGAAATGCGGTAGTTCATCTGCGTATTCAAGCTCCTGTCGTGTGCGGCACCGGCACCGCCTGCACGGGCCAGCCCTGCAGATGCTGCGCAACGATTTCGCCAAGCGCGGCAACCCACGGCTGCGACGCGTTCAGACAGGCGATCCGGTGAAACTCCTTGCCACCCGCCTGCAGAAATTCGCCGCGCACTTCCATGCCGATTTCCTCGATCGTTTCGAGGCAGTCGGCGGTGAAACCCGGGCAAAACACGTCAGCACGCCGCACGCCTGCCGCGCCGAGTTCCTTCAACGTCGGCGCCGTGTAGGGCTGCAGCCATTCGGCATTGCCGAAGCGCGACTGGAACGTGATGCGGCATTCGACCGACGTCAAATCGAGCGCCTGCATCAGCAGCGCGCCGGTCTGCTGGCATTGCTCGTGGTACGGGTCGCCGAGGTCGAGCGTGCGCTTGGGCACGCCGTGGAAACTGAGCACGAGCTTGTCGCCCGCCGCGAAATCGGGGCGGCCGTGCAGATGCCAGTAGTGGTGCACCTGTGCGGCGAGCGCCGCGATGTACGCCGGATGATCGGCGTACTGGCGCACGGTGCGGATTTCCGGCTGGTTGCGCATGCGCTTGAGCGCGGAAAAGGCTTCGTCGAACGCGGTCGCAGTGGTCGACGCCGAATACTGCGGATACATCGGCATCAGCAACACGCGCTCGGCGCCCGCGAGCTTCAGCTGGTTCAGCATTGCCGGAATGCCGGGCGTGCCGTAGCGCATCGCGTAGTCGACCAGCACCGTGTAGTCGTTCAGTTGCAGCAGATGGCGCAGGCCCTCGACCTGCTTTTCGGTGTGGACGCGCAGCGGTGAGCCCTCGGGCATCCACACCGCCGCATACTTCTTCGCAGAGCTGCGGCCGCGAAACGGCAGAATCAGCAGACGCAGAATGAGCTGCCACAGCAGCGCCGGAATTTCGACCACGCGAGGATCGGACAGGAACTGCGCGAGGTAGCGGCGCACCGCGCGCGGCGTCGGCGCGTCGGGCGTGCCGAGATTGATCAGCAACACGGCGACGCGATGCGACGTGGCGTTCTGTGAAGGCCGCTCGAGGTCGAAGCGCATAGGTAGCAGAAATCACCGCATTTTGCGGCGAGTCGATTCAATGGAGATTCATTATAGCGGTGCGGGTTCTGCCCGGCGCCGCCAGAGACCCCTGGCCATTCGGACGATTGGCAGACACCGCGCGTTCGCGCATCATGATCGCCACGGACTGCGATGACGACAGTTCCGCGGAGCCCGAGGACTACTGCTGGCTGAGCGTCATGGACAACAGCCGCGCGGTGATGTCCACGATCGGAATCACGCGGTTGTAGGCCATGCGGGTCGGTCCGATCACACCGAGCGTGCCGACGATCTTGCCGTTCACCTCGTACGGCGCGGTGACGACGCTCATTTCCTCGATCGGTACCAGATTCGATTCGCCGCCAATGAATATTTGCACGCCCGCCGCGTGACTCGACACGTCGAGCAACTGAAGGAGGCTGGTCTTCTGGTCGAACACATCGAACAGCTTGCGCAGGCGCGCCATGTCCGACGAAAGATCGGCGACCTCGAGCAGATTGCGCTCGCCCGAGATCAACACGGTCTCGCCGGTGTCGGATTCGTCGGTGCTGGCGGTGACGGCCGCGTGCATCAGCGAGGTCATGTCGCCACGCAGCTCGTCGATTTCCTCGCGCAGGCGGCGGCGCACCTCGTCGAACGAGAGGCCCGCGAAGTGCGCGTTGATGTAATTGGAGGCTTCCACCAGCTGCGAAGGCGAAAAGTCGCGCTGGGTGGCGAGGATGCGGTTTTGCACGTCGCCTTCGGGCGTCACGATGATCAGCAGAATGCGCTGGTCGGACAGGCGCATGAATTCGATCTGCTTGAACACATGGCTGCGACGCGGCGTGAGCACGACGCCGGCGAACTGCGACAGATTTGAGAGCACGCTCGCCGCCGCGGCGACGATCTTCTGCGGCTCGCCCACCTGCAGCGTGGTCTTGACGGTGCGCGTCACCGCCTCCTCGTCGGCGGCGGATTCGACGGTCAGCATCGTGTCGACGAACAGGCGGTAGCCGCGTGGCGTCGGAATGCGCCCTGCCGACGTATGCGGACTGATCACGAGCCCCAGATCCTCGAGGTCCGACATCACGTTGCGGATCGTGGCCGGACTCAGTTCGAGGCCCGAATAACGTGACAGCGTGCGCGAGCCGACCGGCTGACCTTCGGCGATGTAGCGCTCAATCAGCGTTTTGAGGAGGGTTTGTGCGCGAGGATCTAGCATGACGAAAAATTTTAGCTCATTGGCATCGCAGCCGAGAGCGCCCGCGGCGCCCGCTCCCGGCGAATGCACCGCCGTCGGCGGGCTCGCATGTCATCGGGTCTTCACCATTCTAACGATAATCGCGACATACGCAGACGCCCTGCGTGCGCCGCCCCACAACCGGGTTGGTCTGCGGTTCTTTTCAGGCCCTACCTATGGTGTAATGCCGGCATGCAAGTGACCAGCCAGTTCAAGACCGTCGCGCTCGTCGGGCGCAGCAATACGCCAGGCATCGGCGAGCCGCTGACCGCGCTCGCCGCCTGCATCGCGAAGCTCGGCCTCGAAGTCGTGTTCGAAGCAGACACCGCCGCCGAAATCGGCGTGACCGACTATCCGGCGCTGCGTCTCGCCGAGATCGGCGCGCGCGCCGACGTCGCCGTGGTGCTCGGCGGCGACGGCACGATGCTCGGCATCGGCCGCCAGCTCGCGCCGTATCGCACGCCCTTGATCGGCATCAACCACGGGCGGCTCGGCTTCATCACGGACATTCCGATCTCCGACATGCGCGAGATCGTGCCGCAGATGCTGTCCGGCAATTTCGAGCGCGAGGAGCGCTTGCTGCTCGAAGCGCGCATCGTGCGCGACGGCACGCCGATCTACCACGCGCTCGCGTTCAACGACGTGGTGGTCAACCGCAGCGGCTTCTCGGGCATGGCGGAGTTGCGCGTGTCGGTCGATGGCCGCTTCATGTACAACCAGCGCTCGGACGGCCTGATCGTCGCGACGCCGACCGGCTCGACCGCGTATTCGCTGTCCTCGCAGGGGCCGATCCTGCATCCGCAACTACAGGGCATCGTGCTCGTGCCGATCGCGCCGCACGCGCTGTCGAACCGGCCGATCGTGCTGCCGGACGAATCGAAGGTCAGCATCCAGATCGTTTCCGGGCGCGAGGTGAACGTCAATTTCGACATGCAGTCGTTCACGTCGCTGGAGCTCGGTGACACGATCGAGGTGCGCCGTTCGCGTCACACGGTGCCGATGCTGCATCCGGTCGGCTACAGCTACTATGCGACGCTACGCAAGAAGCTGCACTGGCACGAGTACCCGTCGCACGAAGAAGACCCGAGGCCGTAAGCGGCACTTTGATTTCGCACGCCGCCGCGGCCGCCACCCGAATCCCAAGCTCACCCGACGACCTCCATGCTTCGCCACCTCTCGATACGCGACTTCGTCATCGTCGCCGCGCTCGACCTCGAATTCGACAGCGGCTTTACCGTTTTCTCGGGCGAAACCGGCGCCGGCAAATCGATCCTGATCGACGCGCTCGCGCTGGCACTAGGCGCGCGCGCCGAGGCGAGCGTCGTGCGCACCGGCGAGAGCCGCGCCGACATCACCGCGGAGTTCGAGACGCACGCACAGGTCGATCAATGGCTCGACACGCAGGCGCTCGGCGCGGCCGACAACGGCCAGCACGGCGGCACCGTGATGCTGCGGCGGGTGGTCGACGCGAACGGCCGCTCGCGCGCGTTCATCAACGGTACGGCGGCCACGCTCGCGCAGCTGCGCGAGGTCGGCGAGATGCTCGTCGATATTCACGGCCAGCACGCGCACCAGTTGCTGATGCGCCCCGACGCGCAGCGCGAGCTGTTCGACACGCACGCGGGCCTGTCCGACCTGGCCGCCGCCGTCACGCGCGCGTGGCGCACGTGGCGCGACAAGGCGCAGGTCGTCGAGCACGCGCAAACGCGCGATCGCGAGCTGCAACTCGAACGCGAGCGACTCGCGTGGCAACTCACCGAACTCGACAAGCTCGCGCCACAGCCGGGCGAATGGGAAGAAGTCAACACCGAGCATCGGCGGCTGTCGCATTCCGCGAATCTGATCGACGGCGTGCAGGGAGCGCTCGGCGCGCTGTCCGAATCGGACGACGCGATGATCACGCATCTCGGCTCGATCGTGTCGAAGGTGCGCGACCTCGCGGAGATCGACCCCGCGCTGAACGACGTGCTCGCCGCGCTCGAACCGGCCGAAATCCAGTTGCAGGAAGCCGCGTATTCGCTGAGCCACTACGCGCAGAAGCTCGAGCTCGATCCGGAGCGGCTCGCGCAGGTCGAAAAACGCCTCGACGCGCTGCACTCGGCCGCGCGCAAGTTCCGCCTGCGGCCTGAGACGCTGCCGGAAGAACACGCCGAGCGGCGCAAGCAACTGGCCGCGCTCGACGCCGCCGCCGACCTCGACGGCCTGCGCGCCGCCGAAGCGCAAGCGAAGGAAGTGTTCGTCGCCGAGGCGAAAAAGCTGTCGAAGGCACGCGCGAAAGCAGGCAAGGCGCTCGGCGAGGCGGTCACGACCGGCATGCAGGAACTGTCGATGAAAGGCGGCAGCTTCGACGTCGCGCTGGTGCCGCTGCCCGAAGGTGGCGCGCACGGGCTCGAGCAGATCGAGTTCCGCGTCGCCGGTCATGCCGGCGTGCCGCTGCGGCCGCTCGCGAAGGTTGCGTCAGGCGGCGAACTCGCGCGTATCAGTCTCGCGCTCGCAGTGATCGCGAGCGCGGCCAGCCCGACACCGACCCTGATCTTCGACGAAGTGGATACGGGCATCGGCGGCGGCGTGGCCGAAGTGGTCGGACGGCTATTGCATCAGCTCGGCGAGGCGCGCCAGGTGCTGTGCGTGACCCATCTGCCGCAGGTCGCCGCGCGCGGCGATCATCATTTCCAGGTCGCAAAGATGAGCAACGGCACCGGCGGCACGCTCAGCAGCGTGAGCGCGCTCGACAAGGCGAGCCGCATCGAGGAAGTCGCGCGCATGCTCGGCGGCCTCGAAATCACGGCGACCACGCGCAAGCACGCGAAGGAAATGCTGGCCGCCTGAAATTGCGCCGCGCATAGGCGGCCGCACACGGCAGAGTCGGCCTGGCCGGGACGTCACACCGATCCCGGCCGCGCATGATGCGCTACGCGAAGTGCATGAGCGCCCTTACCCAAACACCCTCTTCCACAACGCCAGCACCGCCTCGCGCTCGGCCGCGACCAGCGCCGGATCGACCCGCGCCTTCTCCATCCCATCGAGCCGCAGCGTGTGCTGCAGCTTGCGATAGCGCCGATAGGCGGCGCCGACCGTCTCCGCTTCCGCTTCGCTCATCAGCCCGAAACGCGACACCTCACGCAGCAGCGCGATATTGCCGGTATTGCGGATCAGCTCGGGATCGCGCGCCGCATGCAGCAGCACCCAGTACTGCACGGTGAACTCGATATCGACCATGCCGCCGCGGTCGTGCTTCAGGTCGAACAGCGCCGGCGTATGGTTCGGGTGTCCCGCCTCGACACGCGCGCGCATCTCGACGATCTCTTTCGCGAGCGGCGCCGCTTCGCGCGGCGTCGTCAGCACCTGTTCGCGGATCGCCTCGAACTTCCCGCCGATCTCCGGATCGCCCGCGCAGTAGCGCGCACGCGTCAGCGCCTGATGCTCCCACACCCACGCGGTATTCGCCGCGTCGCCCTCGCGCAGCTGGTAGCGACGGAACGCATCGAGGTCGGTGATGAGCAGGCCCGACTCGCCGTTGGGTCGCAGCCGCAGGTCGATGTCGAACAATGTGCCGGCGCCGGTCGCGGTGGTCAGCCATGTGATCAGACGCCGTGTGTAGGTTGCGTAGACGTCGGCGGCGGCATCGCCGGGATCGTCGTACAGAAAGATCACGTCGAGGTCCGACGCGTAGCCGAGCTCCTTGCCACCGAGCTTGCCGTAGGCGATCACCGCGAAGCGCGGCACGTCGCGATGACGTTTGGCCAACTGCTTCCACACGGCTTCGATCGTCACGTCGAGCACTGCGTCGGCGAGCTCGGACAGCCTGTCGCTGACGTGCTCGACGGACAGCTTGCCGGCAAGCTCGATCAGCAGAATGCGGAACACCTCGGCCTGATGCGCGTGACGCAGCAGATCCATCTGCTGCTCGACGCCATCGGCGGCGGCGAGCCGCAAACGCAACGTACGCTTGAATTCAGCCCAGTCGAACGGACTGTTGATCGCCTCGACGTCGAGCAGCTCGTCGAGCAGCTGCGGATGGCGGATCAGATAACCGGCCGCCCAGCGCGAGCCGCCCAGCACCGACAGCACCTGGTGCAGCGCCTGCGGATACTCGGTCAGAAGCGCCAGATACGCGCCGCGCCGGCTCACCGCTTCGAGCAGATCGAACAGGCGCGCGACCGTATCGCCGCGCCGCCCGGCCGGCTCCAGCGTGCGCGCGGCTTCGAGCGCGCGCTGCGCGACGATGTCGAAACGCTGCCGGCTGCGCTCGTTCAGGCCCGTGTAGCGCGACGAGCGCCACACCGCCTGCAGCCGGGCGAGCAGCTCACCGGGCTCGGCCACCCCCAGTTCGACGAGGCGCGCGCGCAGTGCGTCGTCGGCGCTATCGTCGGCGAGCGCGCTGCTCCACACCCACGCGGCCGCGCCGTCCTCGGGTGCGCCGCAACCGTCGCGGCCGCCCACCTTGTCGGCGAAAATCTGGTCGAACTGCTGTTCGACGAACTCGCGATGCGCGTCGAGCTTCGTCATCAATTGCGGGTAGTCGTCGCAGCCCATCACGCGCGCGAGCGCCATGCGGTCTTCGGCATCGACGGGCATCGCGTGGGTCTGCGCGTCGTTGCGATATTGCAAACGATGCTCGAGCTCCCGCAGAAAGCGATACGCCTGCGACAGCTTCACGCACACCGACGGGTCCATCAACCCATTCGTGGCCGCGTGGCGCAGCACGGCGAGCGTCGGCCGCACGCGAAAGCCGGCGTCCTGGCCGCCGCGGATCAGCTGGAACACCTGCGCGCTGAATTCGATTTCACGGATGCCGCCACGGCCGAGCTTGATGTCGTCGGCCTTGTCGGGGCGCATCGACGCGCGGCGCTGCGCCTCCTGGCGGATCTGCAGATGCAGCGCGCGAATCGCGCTGATCACGCCGAAATCCAGATAGCGTCGATAGACGAACGGCGTGACGATCGCCCCGAGCTGCTTCTGCAGCCGCTGCGCCGAGGCGCTCGCGCCCTCGGACACGAGCCGGCCCTTGATCCACGCGTAGCGCTCCCACTCGCGGCCCTGCACATAGAAATACTCTTCGAGCATGCCGAGGCTGCATACGAGCGGCCCCGAATCGCCGTTCGGCCGCAGACGCATATCGACGCGAAACACGTAGCCGTCGGCGGTGACTTCGGCGAGCGCGCCGATCAGCCGCTTGCCGAGCCGCGTGAAGAACTCCTGGGTCGCGAGCGGCGAGCGCTGGCCGCCGGCGGTCTCGCCGTCGTCCTCATAGACGAAGATCAGGTCGATATCCGACGACACGTTCAGCTCGCGCCCGCCGAGCTTGCCCATACCGACCACGCCGAGCGTGAGCCGTTCGCCCTGCTGGTCGCGCGGCTCGCCATACAGCGCTTCGAGCTCGGCGCTCAGCACCGTCAGCGCGCGCTGGATCGTCGTTTCCGCGAGATCGGTCATCGCGCCGGTGACTTCGGCGATATCGGCCTCACCGGCCAGGTCGCGCTCCATCACCGCGCAGAATACTTCGGTGCGCAGCTGGCGCAGCGCGCGCTTCAGCGCATCTTCGTTGACCGGCGCACCGGCTGGGCCCGCCGCCTCGGCGCACAGTTCGTCGAGACGCGCGTCGATGCGCTCGCGCGTCAGCGGTTCGTCGGCCAGCGCGCCGACATGCGCGACCAGTTGCGGGCGGGCCGCGGCGGCGCGCGCGGCATAGTGCGAATAGCTGGAACTCAGGAGGGTGGCGTCAGTCATCAAAAATCTGGCTCGCTCGTTGCTTGATCGAATTTGTCCGGCGGTATTCTGACGTTGTACGGTGTCGTTCCGGGGTCGTTGTCGTGTCGTTCCGTCGTGCCATCGGCATGCGGCGACAAGCGTGCCGGCCCCCGTGCCGGACGGCCTCGCCAATCGCCGTCACGGGCCGTCGGACAGGGTTTGCAGGAGGTCCGCCGACGCTTTCCCGTGTGATACATTTCGTCGTTAACACGCAAAACTACCATACGCCCAGCCGCCGCAGCATGTCCGAGCGAAACGAATCCGCCGACCCGCAAACCCCACCGCAGGTCCGGCATGTGAGCGGAAGCGACCACATCGTGCTGCGTCGGACGTTGCGCGTGCTCGCCGCGCTCGCGCTCGTCCTCTATTTCATCGCGGGCGGACTGTTTCTGGGTTTGCGCTACGTGGTGCTGCCGCGCGCCGACATGTTCCGGCCGCGCATCGAAGCCGCGGTCTCCGACAAGCTGCGCACCCAATTCACGATCGGCCGGCTCGCGCCGCACTGGAGCGGCTTCCAGCCAGGGCTCGATGTCACGAATCTCGTCATCCGCGATCACGACGGCCAACCCGCGCTGACGATTCCGCACGCCACCGCGTCGGTGTCCTGGCGCTCGCTGTGGGAGTTTCATCTGGCGCTGTCGAGCCTGATCGTCGATCAGCCGGACGTGCTGGTGTCGCGCAGCGAGGACGGCGTGCTGTCGGTCGCGGGCGTGCCGGTGCCGACGCGCCACAGCGGCAACGACGCGCTGTCCACCTGGTTGTTGCGTCAGCAGGCGATCGTCGTGCGCGGCGGCGTGCTGCGCTGGCGCGACGCGACGCGCAACGAACCCGAACTGGCGCTGCGCGACATCCGCATCGCGATCCTCAATGACGGCCGCGACCACCGCATGGCGCTGCAGGCGCCACCCGACGGCCAGGTGCTGAAAGGCCCGCTCGACTTCCGCACGCACTTCCGCCACGCGCCGCTCTCGGCGCTCGGCAAGCCGATCAACTGGAGCGGGCAGGTGTACATGTCGACGGGCCCGGTCGATCTGCCGACGCTCGCGCGCTACGTCCAGTTCCCGATCGAGACGTTCGCCGGCCGCATCGACAATGCAATCTGGATCGACTTCAGCGAAGGCCGCATGACCCAGGCGACCGGCCAGTTGAGCGGTTACGACGTCGCGATGCGCGTGCGCCCGACCCAGCCAAAGCTGCTCGTGCCGATCGCCCACTTTCTGTGGCGCGTCGAGGCAAACGAAGGCGAGTACCGGCTGCAGCTGTCGGACCTGCGTGCCGAGCTCGGCCAGCCGCCGCTCGAAGACGGCACGCCGCTCACGCGCATCCTGCGCTTCCGGACCCTCGACAGCCGCTACCGGATGGCGTCGCAGCAGCATGGGCAGCTTTTGAGCGTCAGCGGCGATCGCGTCGATCTCGGCATCCTCGCCGAATTCAGCCGCGCGCTGCCGCTGCCGCGGCACTTTCTCAATGAACTCGTACGCATCAATCCGCGCGGGCGCGTCGCGAACTACGTGATCGAGCTCGAGCGCGGCAAGCCGGAATCCGGAGAAGTGGGCAGCGACCATCGGCCGACGGGTGCCGAACCGATCGAGCGTTATCGCTTCAAGGGCGATTTGCAGGGCATCAGCTTTGCCGCCCAGGAGCCGGGGCCGGGCCTGACGCCGCGCGGCCACCCGCGCGCCGGCGTTCCCGGCATCGAAAACCTGTGGGGCAACGTCGACGCCGATGAAAAAGGCGGCCACGCGAACTTCGATACGACCAACGTGGCGATCACGCTGCCGGGCGTGTTCGACGATCCGCGTCTCACGCTTGCGCGTCTGCACGGCCGCGCCGACTGGACGATGGGCACGAAGGCACCGGGCGACACGCGTCCCGCGTTCGCGCTCAAGCTCAACGATTTCAGCGTATCGAACCCTGACGTCGAGGCGAGCGCGACTGCGAGCTACAGCAATCCCGGCCACGGCCGCGGCTCGCTCGACCTGAAAGCCGACTTCCAGCGCGCGCAGGTGACGCACATCGCCCGCTATCTGCCGACCGCGGTCAGCGAAAAGCTGCGCATTTACCTCGGCCACGGCTTGCAGGCTGGCGTGTCGCATGGCGGCACGATCGAAGTGCACGGCGACCTGACCAAGTTCCCCTACGCGCGCGACCCCGACGCCGGCATCTTCCACATCGTCGCGCCGTTCACGGGCGGCAAGTTCGATCCGACGCCGTTCCCGCCGCGCAACATGCGCAACGGCACGCCAAACGTTTGGCCGCCGCTCGACGGCATCGACGGCGTGTTCGAGCTCAAGCAGAACGTGCTGCGCTTCGACATCGACCGTGGCCGTTACAAGCGCGTCGCGCTGACCGGCGTGAACGGCCGCATCGACGACCTCGGCACCAAAGGCTCGAACCTCACCATAGAGGGCAACGGCCGCGGCCCGCTCGCCGATATGCTCGACTACGTGAACGGCAGCTCGCTCGGCATCATGGCCCGGCACCAGACCGAAAAGATTCGCGCGGAAGGGCCCGCGTCGCTCGCGTTGAAGCTGACGATCCCGCGTACGCCGAAGCCGCATATCGGCGTGGAAGGTGCACTCGGCTTCCGGAACAATCGCCTGAGCGTGAGCAATGCGCCGTCGCTGTCGCAGCTGAACGGCCGGGTGCGCTTCACCGAACGCACGGCCGAGGTCGAGCGGCTCTCCGGCCAGTTCCTCGGCGGTGACGTGCATGCGAACGGCGGCTTGCGGCAAGACGGCACGTACGCGCTCGCGCTCAACGGCCACATCGCCGTCGATGCCGCGCGCGAACTGCATCTGCATGGCCCGGCCGCACAGGTGCTCACGCATATGAGCGGCAGCGCGCCTTATGCATTGCGCGTCACCGGCGCGAAGGGCCGCCTGCCGGAGGTCAGCGCCAACTCTGATCTGAGCGGCCTCGGGCTCGATTTTCCAGCGCCGTTCAAAAAGACTGCCGGCACGCCGATGCCGCTGCACTTCTCGGTCAATCCGTCGACGTTGCCGGGCGAAGCCGGCCTCGAACGCGCCGACCTGACGTTGGGGCCGGTCGCCGCCGCGTATCTGCTGCGCTATCGGCCGAACGCGCAGCCGCGTACGTCACCGACCGTCGTGCGCGGCGCGATCGGCGTGAACCGGCCGGTCGACCTGCCGTCCGAGGGCGTGGTCGCCGCGGCGGACATCAAGGAGATCGATGCCGACGCCTGGCGCGCGCTCGCCGCGCAGCTGCGCGCGGGCGTGAGCGCGGGCGGGGCGAATGGCGTGAACGGCGGTGCGAACGGCGGCAATACCGCCAGCAGCGCGGCCACACCCGCGGCCGCGCCTACGGCCGTGCCGAATCCCATGCTCACGCAGTTCCTGCCGAACCGCTTCGCGCTGCACATCGACATGCTTACGCTGCTCAAGCGTCACTGGGACAACGTGATCGTCGGCGCATCGCACACGGACCGCACGTGGCAGGCGAACATCGCGTCGAATCAGGTGTCAGGCCACGTGTCGTGGCTGCCGGGAGCGACCCGCGAATCGCCGGGCGAACTGCAGGCGCGCTTCGCGCGCGTCGTGATTCCGTCGGTCGCGGACAAGGACCTGCTCGGTCCGGCGATGTCGGCGCCCGCGCTGAACATGCCGTCGATCGATCTGGTCGTCGACGAGCTGATCGTGCACGATCGCAACGTCGGCCGGCTCGAGGTCGACGCGCACAACTTCGAAGAAAACGGCGTGCCGGTCTGGCAGCTCGACAAGCTCGACGTGACGAACCCCACCGCGACGCTGACCGCGACCGCGAACTGGCGCACCTCGACCGAACTGCCCATCTCGGCCGACGAAGCCATGCCGCGCCGCACCGTGTTCGATTTCAAGCTCGACATCAAGGATGCCGGCGCGATGCTCGAGCGCTTCGGTCTGCCGAGGACGCTCAGGGGCGGCACCGGCTCGATTCAGGGCAAGGCCGTGTGGCAAGGCGGCCCGACCACGATCGACTATTCGACGCTGAACGGCAACCTCGCGCTGGATCTACGCCACGGTCAGATCCTGAAGGTCGATCCGGGCGTCGCGACGCTGCTCGGCGTGCTGAGCCTGCAAAGCCTCGCGCGCATCGCCACACTCAATTTCCGCGATGTGATCGGCGAGGGCCTGCCGTTCTCGAGCGTGACGGGTACCGCGCAGATTCATGACGGCATCGCCCGCACCGACAACTTCAGGATGGTGACCGCGCCGGCCCGCGCCGAGATGGTGGGCTCGGTCGACATCGCGCAGAAGAGCCAGGACCTGCACCTGCACGTAGTGCCGACCGTCAGCGCCGGCTCCGCGGTGATCGCCGCGACGGTCATCAATCCGCTGATCGGCCTCGGCGCACTGATCGCCGATATCGCGTTCACACATGGGGTGTCGCACGTATTCGCGCGCGACTACGCGATCACCGGCTCGTGGTCGAAACCGCACGTCGAGCGGGTGACGGGCGAAGGGGGTAAGATTGACGCTCCGGCTTCGACCGTGGAAGCGCACTGAGCTCCGGTTTCCCTGGCGCCGCCGTCTCGAACCACGCGGCCGCTCGTGCCGCTCTATCGACTCAATGCGCCAACGGGGCCGAGCCAGCCCAGAACCATGCATGCGGCGCCCGCGCTTCACGCCGCCGCCCGCCGGGAGTCTTTCGACACGCTCATGAGCGAAACACACGTCACTTCATCCGCATCCGCCGCAACGTCCAGCGGCCTTGTAGCCAGCCCCTTCCGGGTCGCCGCGCTGCAGATGGTCAGCTCGCCGGATCGCGATCGCAATCTCGCCGACGCAGAGCACCTGATCGCCGAAGCCGCCGCCGACGGCGCGCAACTCGTGCTGCTCCCCGAGTATTTCTGTTTCATGGGCTTCAAGGACACCGACAAGCTCGCCGTGCGCGAGCCACATCAGGACGGCCCGATCCAACGCTTTCTCGCCGACGCCGCGCGCCGCCACCAGATCTGGGTGATCGGCGGCACCCTGCCGCTGAACGCACCGGAGCCGTCGCGCGTACTGAACACGACGCTGGTGTTCGACCCGAACGGCAACGAGGCCGCGCGCTACGACAAGATCCACCTGTTCAACTTCGAAAAGGGCGAAGAATCGTTCGACGAAGCGCGCACGATTCGACCCGGCACCTCGGTGCAAAGCTTCGAGGCGCCATTCGGCCGGGTCGGCCTATCGGTCTGCTACGATCTGCGCTTTCCCGAGCTGTACCGGCGCATGGGCGACTGCGCGCTGATCGTGGTGCCGTCGGCGTTTACCTACACGACCGGCCGCGCGCATTGGGAGCTGCTGCTGCGCACTCGCGCGATCGAAAACCAGTGCTATGTGCTCGCCGCGGCGCAAGGCGGCAAACATGAAAACGGCCGCCGCACCTGGGGCCACAGCATGCTGATCGACCCGTGGGGCGAGATCGTCGCGGTGCGCGACGAGGGCGCCGGCGTGGTCGCGGGCAACCTCGAACGCGCGCGCATCGACGAAGTGCGGCAGAGCCTGCCGGCATGGCGTCATCGCGTGCTGACCTGAAACCGACATTGAAACTGCGGCGCCTGCCACGCATATAGCGACGCAGGCGCTCCCCGACCCCTTCGTATCGAGCAGAACATACTTCGCATGAACATCATCGAACCCGGTATCCGTAATCTCGCCGCCGCCAAGGACATCCTCCTCACGCCCTATGGTCTCGACGAATCGCTGCTCACGCGCACGCTCGCCGAAATCTTCACGCACCGCGTCGACTACGCGGACCTGTACTTCCAGACCACCCGCAGCGAAGCGTGGAGTCTCGAGGAAGGCATCGTAAAGTCGGGCAGCTTCAGCATCGATCAGGGTGTCGGCGTGCGCGCCGTGTCGGGCGACCGCACCGCGTTCGCCTACTCGGACGACCTGTCGCCCGAAGCGATCCGCCAGGCGGCCATCGCCACGCGCGCGATCGCCAAGGCAGGCGGCGGCAAGCAGAAGATCAAGGTGGCGTCGTCGCTGACCGGCATCGCCGGGCGCGATCTGTACCTGCCGTCCGACCCGCTGCATTCGCTCGACGCCACCGCCAAGGTCAAGCTGCTCGAGCGCATCGAGCAGATGGCGCGCGGCCGCGACCCGCGCATCCAGCAGGTGATGGCGGGCCTCGCCGGCGAATACGACGTGGTGCTGGTCGCGCGCAGCGACGGCGGCTTCGCGGCCGACATCCGGCCGCTCGTGCGTGTCTCGGTGACGGTGATCGCCGAGCAGAACGGCCGCCGCGAAATCGGCAGCGGCGGCGGCGGCGGGCGTTTCGACTACGGCTATTTCACCGATGAAGTGCTGTCGCGCTATGTCGACGACGCGGTGCACGCCGCTCTCGTCAATCTCGACGCGCGTCCGGCGCCGGCCGGCGCGATGACCGTCGTGCTCGGGCCGGGCTGGCCCGGCGTGCTGCTGCACGAGGCGATCGGCCACGGGCTCGAGGGCGACTTCAACCGCAAAGGGTCGTCGGCATTCGCGGGACGCATCGGCGAGCAGGTCGCCGCGAAGGGCGTCACCGTGGTCGACGACGGCACGCTGCCGAATCGTCGCGGCTCGCTCAATATCGACGACGAAGGTAATCCGACCCAGTGCACGACGCTGATCGAGGACGGCATCCTGAAGGGCTACATCCAGGACACCCTGAACGCGCGTCTGATGAAGATGCCGGTCACCGGCAACGCACGGCGCGAATCGTACGCGGCGCTGCCGATGCCGCGCATGACCAACACGTACATGCTGAACGGCGACAAGGACCCGCAAGAAATCCTCGCATCCGTGAAGAACGGCCTGTATGCGGTGAACTTCGGCGGCGGTCAGGTCGACATCACGAACGGCAAATTCGTGTTCTCGGCCTCCGAGGCGTACATGATCGAGAACGGCAAGATCACGTATCCGGTCAAGGGCGCGACGCTGATCGGCAGCGGACCGGAATCGCTGAAGTACGTCACGATGATCGGCAACGACATGAAGCTCGATTCGGGCGTGGGCGTGTGCGGCAAGGAAGGCCAGAGCGTGCCGGTGGGCGTCGGTCAACCGACGCTGCGCATCGAGCGGATGACGGTCGGCGGCACGGCCTGATTTCGTCACGGATGCACGCTTCGCGCACGCAAGGCGCGAAGTGTGCGGGTTTTCCGCATTTTTCGACGCCCCAGCTTGTCAGCCGAGCCTGTACCGGGTTATAAACTCACTCACCCTTTTTGACCAGCGACGCATTCACTTCGCCATGTCCGCCAAGTTTTATTTTTACTTTTTTTGGTATCTCAGACCGCTGGCGGATCGAGAGGGGTGTTAGTGCACGCAGGACACCGAGAATTCCCGAAAAACCGCCAGCTAGCCTGGCGGTTTTTTTTCGTCTCACGCTTTTCGATACCTGACTGACATTTTGTCGTTGACCATTTTTTGATCGTCGTCCGCTCTGGCCTCGCTGTTTGATCACTGACTGATCGCCCCCGTTGCCCGCGCGAACACGCTACGAACCGATTCAGGAGAACAACATGCCCCCGCACAATACCGATGATGTCCGCATCCGCGAATTGAAAGAACTCACGCCGCCCGCTCACCTGATCCGCGAATTTGCCTGCGACGAGACGGTTTCCAACGTGATCTACGACTCGCGCACCGCGATGCATCGCATTCTGCACGGCATGGACGATCGTCTGATCGTCGTGATCGGCCCGTGCTCGATTCACGATCCGAAGGCCGCGATCGAATACGCGGGGCGTCTGATCGAGCAGCGCAAGCGCTTTGCCGGCGAACTCGAAGTCGTGATGCGCGTGTACTTCGAAAAGCCGCGTACGACGGTGGGGTGGAAGGGTCTCATCAACGACCCGCATATGGACAACAGCTTCAAGATCAACGAAGGTCTGCGCACCGCGCGCGAGTTGCTTCTGCGCATCAACGAACTCGGCCTGCCGGCCGGCACCGAGTACCTCGACATGATCAGCCCGCAGTACATCGCGGATCTGATCTCCTGGGGTGCCATCGGCGCGCGCACGACCGAATCGCAGGTGCACCGGGAACTGGCTTCGGGACTGTCGTGCCCGGTCGGCTTCAAGAACGGCACGGACGGCAACGTGAAGATCGCCGTCGACGCGATCAAGGCCGCCTCGCAGCCGCACCATTTCCTGTCGGTCACGAAGGGCGGCCACTCGGCGATCGTATCGACCGCGGGCAACGAGGACTGCCACGTGATTCTGCGCGGCGGCAAAACGCCGAACTACGACGCCGACAACGTCAACGCGGCCTGCGCGGACATCGGCAAGGCGGGTCTCGCCGCGCGTCTGATGATCGATGCGAGCCACGCGAACAGTTCGAAGAAGCACGAAAACCAGATTCCGGTGTGCGCGGACATCG
The DNA here is from genome assembly GCF_014201055.1 of Paraburkholderia sp. CI2. NCBI lineage: Bacteria > Pseudomonadati > Pseudomonadota > Betaproteobacteria > Burkholderiales > Burkholderiaceae > Paraburkholderia > Paraburkholderia sp. CI2. Next base: position 206,029 of record NZ_JACHDL010000007.1, on the reverse strand, counting down.
GCCGTCAGATCGCCGCGGGTGACGAGCGGATCGTCGGCGTGATGGTGGAGTCGCACCTCGTCGCGGGTCGCCAGGATCTGCAGGAAGGCTGCGAGCTCACGTACGGCCAGAGCATTACCGATGCGTGTATCGGCTGGGACGAAAGCGTCGCGGTGCTCGAAGGCCTTGCCGAAGCGGTCAGGCAGCGCCGCGTCGCGCGCGGCAGCGGCAACTGAACGCCTGCCCCGCCACCACGGCGGGGGCTTGTCAGCCGTCCGTAGAAAAAACCCCGGTTCAATTTCGAACCGGGGTTTTTTATTGGCCATTCGGACGAATGGTACTCAGCCTGCCGCCTCGATATCGTCATAGCTCGTTGCCTGGTCGCTTACACGCTTGACCAGGCTGGAGAATGCGTATAAGATTTTATACATGAGGTGGCGATGGAGCAGGAAAAAGAAATTCGCTGGTTAGGCTCCAGCTACCGTGATTTGCTCGCTTTTCCCAACGAAGCGCGTCGTCTCGCAGGGTTTCAGCTTCACAAGATTCAGTCAGGACTCGACCCTGACGACTGGAAACCGTTCGAGTCTATCGGCGCGGGAACGCGCGAAATTCGCATCAGAGACGAAAACGGCATTTTTCGCGTGATGTACGTCACCAAATACGCCGAAGCGCTGTACGTGCTGCATTGCTTTCAGAAGAAAACGCAGAGGCTCGGACCGCGCGACAGAAGAATTGCCGAAACGCGCTACCGCGCCATCACCCATTACAGGACCACCCAGCCATGACGATCGACACCAACATTCGTCACGTAACGCGAGCCGGCGCGAACGTGTTCCTCGAACTCGGTTTTTCCGCCGATGAAGCGAAGCGCCTTCACGCGGCGTCGCAAAAGCAGATCAACGACACGCGGCTGCTCAAGGAACAGCTGATGACCGAGCTGTCCACGTGGATCGAACAGCATCATCTGAAGCAGGCCGAGGCGGCCGAAATCCTGATGGTGTCGCGCCCGCGCGTGTCCGACGTCGTCAACAAGAAAACCACCAGGTTCACGATCGACACGCTCGTGGAAATGCTGAGCCGCATCGGCAAGCCGGTCACGCTCGCCGTCGGTTGAGCCTCGGCTCGTGCGAAGCACCGTGCGTGTCCATGCGCACATGTGCGTCGCCATTCACGGCGCGCCGCGATCGTGCTGCCACAGCACGTCGGTGCCGCCGTCCGCGCGATTGAGCACGCGCGCCAGCACGAACAGCAGATCGGACAGCCGGTTCACGTACTGACGTGGCGCCGTGTTCAGCGCCTCGTGTTCGCCAAGCGCGACGATCGCCCGCTCCGCGCGGCGGCAAACGGTACGGCACACATGCGCGAGCGCGGCCGCGCGCGAACCGCCCGGCAGAATGAATTCCTTCAGCGGCGGCAGCGTGGCGTTGTAGTCGGCGAGCCAGCCGTCGAGCTGCGCGAGATGCTGTTCGGTAATCATCGTGTGACCGGGAATGCACAGCTCGCCGCCCAGATCGAACAGGTCGTGCTGGATTGCGACCAGCGCCGCGCGTACGTTCTCGGGCAGGTTCTCGCACAACAGCACGCCGAGATTCGAATTGAGTTCGTCGACGTCGCCAATCGCGGCGATACGCGCGCTGTCCTTGCGCACGCGGCGGCCGTCGCCGAGACCGGTGGTGCCGTCGTCGCCGGTGCGAGTGGCGATCTTGCTGAGGCGATTGCCCATGACGTCTCCCATGTATTAGTGACGATGCTGCCAGCTGGTTTGTCCATATTGCACGCATCGCGAAATCGCCGCCATTATATGAGCGGAAGCCGGCCCAGCGCTGCCTGGCGGGCGAACGGCGTAAAATGAAACACGTGCTGCAAACAGACCGTTATCTAAAGAAACTTTCATGAGACCGGAGTAAGCGCTGTGCCGCTAACTCCGGTCGACACAGGAGACATGCGTGAACCATCCCGTGCCGCCGGCGCCGCTACGCCGGCCGTTTCCCGCCGAATTGCTGAACCAGCTCAAAGCCGCTTTCGGCGATCGGGTTTCCGTTGCCGAAGCCGTGCGTGCGCACCACGGCCGCGACGAATCACCGTTCGATCCGCAACTGCCTGACGCCGTCGTGTTCGCGCGTACAAGCGAAGACGTGCAAACCGCCGTCAAGCTGTGCGGCCAGTACGACGTGCCGATCATTCCGTACGGCAATGGCTCGTCGCTCGAAGGACATCTGCTTGCCGTGCAAGGCGGCGTGTCGATCGATCTGTCGGAAATGAACCGGGTGTTGTCGATCAACGCCGAAGACCTGACCGTCACCGTCGAGCCCGGCATCTCGCGCAAGCAACTGAACGAAGCGCTGCGCGACACCGGTCTGTTCTTCCCGATCGACCCCGGCGCGGACGCGAGCATCGGCGGGATGTCGGCAACCCGCGCGTCGGGTACCAACGCCGTGCGCTACGGCACGATGCGCGAGAACGTGCTCGGCCTGACGGTCGTGCTCGCCGATGGCCGCGTGATCAAGACCGGCTCGCGCGCACGCAAATCGTCGGCGGGGTACGACCTCACGCGCCTGTTCGTCGGCTCGGAAGGCACGCTCGGCGTGATAACGGAAATCACGCTGCGCCTCTATCCGCAGCCGGAGGCGGTGTCGGCCGCGGTGTGCAGGTTCCCGTCGATGGGCGATGCGGTGCGCGCGGTCATCGAGACGATCCAGATCGGCGTGCCGATCGCGCGTGTCGAGTTCGTCGATTCACTTGCGATCCGCTCGATCAATCGCCATTCGAATCTGACACTGCGCGAAGCGCCCACATTGTTCTTCGAATTTCACGGCACCGAGGCCGGCGTCAAGGAACAGGCCGAACTCGTGGAGGAAATCGCCGCACAGAATGCCGGTGAAGGCTTCGAATGGGCGACGCGCCCCGAAGACCGCAGCCGTCTGTGGACCGCGCGTCACAACGCCTATTTCGCGATGCTGCAACTGAAGCCCGGCTCGCGCGCGGTCACCACCGACGTCTGCGTGCCGATCTCGCGTCTCGCGGAGTGTGTGGTCGAAACGGAGCAGGATCTGTTGGCGTCGCCGCTGCCCTGCCCGATCGTCGGCCATGTCGGCGACGGAAACTTCCACGTCGCGATCCTGATCGACCCGGACAAGCCCGAAGAGCTCGAGGAGGCCGAGCGCCTGAACCATCGCATCGTGCAGCGCGCGCTGCGGATGGACGGCACCTGCACCGGCGAGCATGGCATCGGCCTGCACAAGATGGGCTTTCTGCTCGAGGAGCACGGCGACGTCGCGGTCGACACGATGCGCTCCATCAAGCACGCGCTAGACCCTCGCAATCTGATGAACCCGGGCAAGATTTTCGCCTGGGCGGCGGCCTGATCGACACTGCGCATGCCGGCCGCGGCAAACCGCTGACACGCCCGGCGGCAACCGCGCCAAGCTGAACACGCAAGTGATGCGAAGCAGGCAGCACGAAACAGCCGGCTCGAACCAGCAAGCCGGACCGGCGCAAGCCACGAGGAGACAACTCACATGAACGCCCCCGCTGAACTGTCGGCCGAAGTCCTCGCGCAGCGTCAGCGCGAAGTCGTGCAGGCGCTGATGGCCGTGCTGCCGACCCACTGTCTGCTGTATCGCGAAGAAGACACCGTCGCGTACGAATGCGACGGACTCGCCGCGTACCGGCGTTTGCCGCTCGCGGTCGTGTTGCCGGAAACCGAATCGCAGGTGCAGCGCATCGTGCAGATCTGCCATCGCCTCGAGGTGCCCATCGTGCCGCGCGGCGCGGGCACCGGGCTGTCCGGCGGCGCGATGCCGATTCGGCACGGCGTGGTGGTATCGCTCGCGCGCTTTCGCAACATCGTCGAAGTCGACTCGTACGCGCGCATCGCGACCGTGCAGCCGGGCGTGCGCAATCTGGCGATCTCCGAAGCCGCGGCGCCGTATGGTCTTTACTATGCGCCGGATCCGTCGTCGCAGATTGCCTGCACGATCGGTGGCAACGTGTCGGAGAATTCGGGCGGCGTGCATTGCCTGAAGTACGGCCTCACCGTGCACAACGTGCTGCGCGTGCGCGCGGTCACGATGGAAGGCGAGATCGTCGAATTCGGCTCGCTCGCGCCTGACGCGCCGGGGCTCGATCTGCTCGCGGTGCTGATTGGCAGCGAGGGCATGTTCGCGATCGTCACCGAGGTCACCGTCAAGCTGATCCCGAAGCCGCAAACCGCGCAGGTCATCATGGCCAGCTTCGACGACGTCGTCAAAGGCGGCGACGCCGTTGCGGGCATCATCGCGGCGGGCATCATTCCGGCCGGCCTCGAGATGATGGACAAGCCCGCCACGCGCGCGGTCGAGGAGTTCGTCAACGCCGGCTACGACCTCGACGCGGCGGCGATCCTGCTGTGCGAATCGGACGGCACGCCCGAGGAAGTCGCGGCCGAGATCGTGCGCATGACCGCGGTGCTGCGCGAGCACGGCGCGACCCGTATCCAGATTTCACGCACGGAAGCCGAGCGCCTGCGCTTCTGGTCCGGGCGCAAGAACGCGTTTCCGGCCGCCGGCCGCATTTCGCCGGACTACTACTGCATGGACGGTACCGTGCCGCGCCGCAGTATCGGGCCGCTGCTCGCGCGCATCGAGGAGATGGAGAAGACCTACCAGTTGCGCTGCATCAACGTATTCCATGCCGGCGACGGCAACATGCACCCGCTGATCCTGTTCAACGGCAACGACCAGGACGAGTGGCATCGCGCCGAGTTGTTCGGTTGCGACATCCTCGAAGCTTGCGTCGAGCTGGGCGGCACGGTGACGGGCGAGCATGGCGTCGGCATCGAGAAGATCAATTCGATGTGCGTGCAGTTCTCGCCCGAAGAGCGCGACACATTCCACGCAGTCAAGCGAGCATTCGACGCGCCCGGCCTGTTGAACCCCGACAAGGGCATCCCGACGCGGGCGCGCTGTGCCGAATACGGCAAGATGCACGTGCGCGGCGGCCTGCTGCCTCATCCCGAGCTGCCGCGCTTCTAGCGGCTGGCGTTTGCAGCGCGCATCCACCGTTCGCCGCGCCCGCGCTGATGCTGGCGCGGCCTGCGCGGCGCTTTGCGCCCTCCCCTCCAGACCGATGCCGCGCCCCGTCATGCGGGTGCGCTCCGGCTTGCCAGCGAGCCGCCGCCCGGTACAATCAAACGAAACACAACGAGCAGGACACCATGGAAGAGGACGACATCGTCGCCGTATGGTCCGAACGCGTGCGTTCGGCCAGCGCCGAGGGACGCGCGGTGCGCATCCGCGGCGGCGGCACCAAAGACTGGTATGGCCAGACGCTGGAAGGTGAGATCCTCGACACGCGCGCTTATCGCGGCATCATCGCGTACGATCCGGCCGAGCTCGTGATCACCGCGCGCGCGGGGACACCGCTGCTGGAAATCGAAGCCGCGCTCGCCGAGCACAACCAGATGCTGCCGTTCGAGCCGCCGCACTTCGGGCCGCAGGCCACCTTCGGCGGCTGCATCGCCGCTGGCATTTCGGGGCCGCGCAGGCCGGCCGTCGGCGCCGCGCGCGACTTCGTGCTCGGCGCCGTCGTGATGAACGGCCAGGGGCAGGTGCTGCACTTCGGCGGCCAGGTCGTCAAGAACGTCGCGGGTTACGACGTGTCGCGGCTGCTCGCGGGCTCGCTCGGCACGCTCGGGCTGATCCTCGAGCTGTCGGTCAAAGTGCTGCCGCGGCCGCAGGTCGAAGCCACGCTGAAGTTCGACATGAACGGCACCGACGCGGTACGCAAGCTCAACGAATGGGGCGGCCGGCCCCTGCCGATCACCGCGAGCGCATGGCGCAACGGCACGCTCGCGGTGCGCCTGGGCGGCGCGGAAGCCGCGGTCAAGGCAGCGCGCACCGGGCTCGGCGGCGAAGTCGTCGATGCGGTTGAAGCTGAACGCTTCTGGGCCGGCCTGCGCGAACAGACTGATTCGTTTTTCGCGGGCATTCCACCGAAGGCCGCGCTGTGGCGTCTCGCGCTACCGTCGATCACCGAGCCGCTGCAGCTGCCCGGCGCGCAACTGATGGAATGGGGCGGCGGCCAGCGCTGGTGGATCACCGACACCGACGCGCAAACCGTGCGCATCAGCGCGAAACAGGCCGGCGGCCACGCGACCATCTTCCGCAGCGGCCACGGCTACGACCGCAGCGCCGGCGTATTCACACCGCTGCCCGCGCCGCTGATGAAAATCCATCGCGGCCTCAAACATGCATTCGACCCGGCCCGCATCTTCAACCGCGGCCGTCTCTACTCCGACTTCTGAGCGACGCGATGCAAACCAACCTCGCGGACTTCATTCGTAATACGCCCGATGGCAACGAGGCGGACGCCATCCTGCGCAAATGCGTGCATTGCGGTTTTTGCACCGCCACCTGCCCAACCTACCAACTGCTTGGCGACGAGCTCGACGGCCCGCGCGGGCGCATCTATCTGATCAAGCAGATGGTCGAAGGCGCGCCGGTCACGCGCAGCACGCAGGTTCACCTCGACCGCTGCCTGACCTGCCGCAATTGCGAATCGACCTGCCCGTCGGGCGTGCAATATGGACGGCTCGTCGAAATCGGCCGCAAGCTCACCGAAGAGAAAGTCACGCGTCCGCTCAATCAGCGGCTGATGCGACGCCTGCTCGCGAGCGTGCTGCCGAACAGCGCGATCTTCACGCCGGCGATGCGGTTGGGTCAGCACGTGCGCGGCCTGCTGCCGAAGAAGCTGCGCGACAAGGTGCCCGCGCGCCAACACCCGCTCGAATGGCCGAGCGCAAAACACGAACGCAAGGTGCTGATGCTGGCGGGCTGCGTGCAACCGTCGATGATGCCGAACGTCAACATCGCGACCGCGCGCGTGTTCGATGCGCTCGGCATCGAAACGCTGATCGCACCCGACGCCGGCTGCTGCGGCGCGATCCGCCTGCACCTCGGCTACCACGACGAAGCGCTCGACGACCTGCGCGCGAACATCGACGCATGGTGGCCCTACGTCGAACAGGGCGTTGAAGCGATCGTGATGAACGCGTCGGGCTGCGGCGCGACGGTCAAGGAATACGCGCACCTGCTGCGCCTCGATCCGAACTATGCCGAGAAGGCGCGCCGCATCGTCGAATTGACGCGCGACGTCTCCGAGATCCTGCCCGAGTTCGAAGAACAGCTCGTCGCCATCACGCGCCGCCGCTCGGTACACACGGTCGCGTTTCATCCACCCTGCACGCTGCAGCATGGCCAGCAGATCCGCGGCAAGGTCGAGCAACTGCTCAGCGCCCTCGGCGTCGAAGTGCGCCTGCCCGCCGACAGCCATCTGTGCTGCGGCTCGGCCGGCGCCTACTCGCTGCTGCAGCCGCGCCTGTCGTACGCGCTGCGCGACCAGAAGCTCGAGCGTTTGCAGGCGCAGGAGCCGCAGGTGATCGTGTCGGCGAACGTCGGTTGCATCGCGCATCTGCAAAGCGGTACGTCGACGCCCGTCGCGCACTGGATCGAACTGGTTGAGCACATGCTGTCCGTATAATCGGGGCATCGTCTTCGCTGAACACCGGTTCGTTCCATGTCCGATCTGCCTCACAATCTCGCCGACGTGCACGAGCGCATCGCCAGGGCCGCGCAAGCGGCCCACCGCGACGCGCAGTTTGTGACGCTGCTCGCGGTCTCCAAGACGTTTCCCGCCGATGCCGTGCGCGCCGCTCATGCGGCCGGTCAGCGCGCATTCGGCGAGAACTACGTGCAGGAAGCGCTCGACAAGATCCAGACACTTGCCGATCTGCGCGCGTCGCTCGAATGGCATTTCATCGGGCCGCTGCAATCGAACAAGACGCGGCCCGTCGCCGAGCATTTCGACTGGGTACATTCGGTCGATCGGCTGAAGATCGCGCAGCGGCTGTCGGAGCAGCGCCCGGACAACCTGCCGCCGCTCAACGTGTGCCTGCAGGTCAACGTCAGCGGTGAGGCGTCGAAGAGTGGCGTCGCCATCGCCGAGGCGGCCGCTATCGCGCAGCAGATCGCCGCGCTGCCGAAGCTGAAGCTGCGCGGACTGATGTCGATTCCCGAACCGGGCGGCGATCTCGCAGAACAACGCGCGCCGCATCGCCAATTGCGCGAGCTGTTCGAGCGCTTGCGTAACGACGGGCTCGCGCTCGATACGCTGTCGATGGGCATGTCGGCCGATCTTGAAGCAGCCGTGCTCGAAGGCGCGACGATCGTGCGCGTCGGCACCGCGATCTTCGGCGCACGCGATTATTTGCGCTGAGCATTTCCACGGGCCTTGCGCGAACCTGGCTGCGCGAAGCCCTCACCGCATCTCATCTGAACCTACCCGGACCATCATGAAAATTGCGTTTATCGGCGGCGGCAACATGGCCGCGGCGTTGATCGGCGGCCTCATCAAGCGGGGCGTCGCGCCCGCGGACCTGTACGCGGTCGATCCGAACGAAGACGCGCGCCAGCGCAACGAGCAGCAATTCGGCATCCGCACCGGCGCGGCCGCCGACGTCACGCTCGCCGACTACGACGCGGTCGTGCTCGCGGTGAAGCCGCAGATCCTGAAGAGCGTCGCCGGGACGCTGGCGCCGCATCTGCGCGCGTCGCAACTCGTCGTCAGCATCGTCGCGGGCATTCGGATCGGCGACATGTCGCGCTGGCTCGCTGGCCACAACCGCGTCGTGCGCGTGATGCCGAATACGCCGGCGCTGATCGGCATGGGCGTCACGGGTCTCGTCGCCAGCGGCAGCGTCGACGAAGCGGGCCGCGCGCTCGCGTCGCAGGTGCTCGGCGCGGTCGGCGAAACCGTCTGGTTCGACGACGAAGCGAAGATCGACGCGGTCACCGCGATCTCGGGCAGCGGGCCGGCCTACGTGTTCTATTTCATTGAAGCGCTGCAGGAAGCCGCGCGCCAGCTTGGTATGGACGAAGCGCAGGGCCGCGCGCTGGCGGTCGCGACCTTCACGGGCGCCGCGCAACTCGCGGCCAACTCCGACGAGCCGCCGAGCGTGCTGCGCGAGCGCGTGACATCCAAAGGCGGCACGACCGCGGCAGCACTCGCCTCGTTCGAAGCGAGCGGCATCAAGGACGCGATCGTGCGCGGCGCACTGGCCGCCGACGCGCGGGCGCGCGAGATGGGCGACGAGTTCGGCAAGCAGTAACGCGAACCGGCGTCGAAAAGAAAGAGCGGAAACAGACACGCCGTAGCGCGACTGTCCTTCTTCTCATCAGGGCAGGCGCCTACGGCGTGTAGAAACGCAGCGGTCTGAAGCCAGAAAAGCGCTGACGCGAATTAAAACGAAGCCACCACGTAATGCGCGGCGATCCCCGCGAACAACGCGCCGCCGAGCCAGTTGTTGTGACGGAACGCGGCAAAGCACGGCATGCGCTCGCGATGGCGGATCAGCGTGTAGTGATAGATCGCGCAACCCACCGCGACCGCCCAGCCGAGCCAGTACAGCGGACCAAACCCGAGCGTCACGCCGATGCCGACGTAAATCCCGAGCGTCACCGCATAGCACAGCATGACCGCGGCCACGTCGAAACGGCCGAACGTCAGCGCCGACGTCCGGATGCCGATCTTGATGTCGTCGTCGCGATCGACCATCGCGTATTCGGTGTCGTACGCAACGGCCCAGAAGATATTCGCGACCAGCATCACCCACGCGAGCAGCGGCACGTGATCCTGCACAGCGGCGAACGCCATCGGAATACCGAAGCCGAACGCGATGCCCAGATACGCCTGCGGAATCGCGAAGAAGCGCTTCATGAACGGATACGTGCCGGCGACGAACAGCGCGACCACCGACAACTCCCTGGTCAATGCATTGAGCGGCTGAATCAGTAGAAACGCGACCAGCGACAGCACGGTTGCCAACCCGACCGCTTCCCACGCATTGATCTTGCCGGACGTGATCGGCCGGTTCTCGGTGCGCTTCACGTGACGGTCGAAATCGCGGTCCGCGTAGTCGTTGATCGCGCAGCCGGCCGAGCGCATCAGCACCGTGCCGAGCGTGAAGATCACCATCAATTGCCACGACGGATGACCGCCGGACGCGATCCACAGTGCGTTGAGCGTCGGCCACAGCAGCAGCAGGCTGCCGATCGGCTTGTCCATGCGCACGAGGCGCAGATACAGGGGAAGTCGGGCGAACATGGGACGAATTCGGTGAAGTGCGAACACGGTGCGCCTATTTTACGGGAAGCACACGGCGGCCCAGGATTCGCGCGGTCGCGTATCGAAGTGCCACGCGCTCGAATCTGTGCGTCGTGCGGCAGCGGCGCAAAAAACAAAGCCTCCCGTGCAGGGAGGCTTGTGCGTTTTTAGCACGGCGCGGGCGATGCCGGCGCCGGCATCGGACTCGACTCGACCGGCTCAGTTGCGCCAAATCAGGCGAGCAGCGAGCGCAGCATCCATGCGGTCTTTTCGTGTGTCTGCATGCGTTGCGTGAGCAGGTCGGCGGTCGGCTCGTCGTTGGCGGCTTCCGTCGACGGGAAAATCGCGCGCGCGGTGCGCACCACCGCTTCCTGACCTTCGACCAGCTGACGGATCATGTCTTCCGCGGCCGGCACGCCGTCCGCTTCGGGGATCGACGACAGCTTCGCGAAATCCTTGTAGCTGCCCGGCGCATGCACACCCAATGCACGGATGCGTTCGGCGATCGAGTCGACCGCGAGCGCGAGTTCGTTGTACTGCGTTTCGAACATCAGGTGCAGCGTATTGAACATCGGACCCGTGACGTTCCAGTGGAAGTTGTGGGTCTTCAGGTACAGCGTGTAGGTGTCGGCGAGCAGACGCGACAGCCCTTCGGCGATCTTCTTGCGATCCTTGTCGCTGATCCCGATGTTGACGTGCTGTACTGCTGCGGCGGCTTCTTTCTTGGCCATGATGACTCCTTTGAAGAGTGATACGAACCGGTCGGCAGATGACGGTCAGCGAAAACACGAATAAAACGTTCGACAGTGTAGCGTGAATGCCGCAAGGGTTGCGCAACGCGTGCCCGAGAGCCTTGCTGCACAGCCATTCTGGCGGTACTGCGCTCAGCCGCCCAGCGCGTGTTGCAACGCCTGCGCGGCGATTACCGCAAAGCCGCTCGCGACGATCGCAAAACCCAGCGCCTTGCGAAACATCAACGCCTGCCATTGCGCCTGCATGCTCGGCGCGGCGGCCCGACCGCCAATGCTCGCCATCATCATCCGAATCATGATCGTACTCCGGGTTCGCCTCGTGACGGACCGCAGCAATGCGCCGCGCCGTCGATTACTTTGCCACTGCTTTACCATCCGCCGCGTATATGACGCCTAGCGGTTCCTGCCTTCCCGCAACGCGGCGAGCGCCGCGATCACACCTTCCGCGTAAGCCGGATCGGCGCGGCGGAAATGCTCGATCTGACGCGCGACGATCTCCCGCGGCACGCCGTCGATATGTCGCGCGATATTGCCGAATAGACGCTCACGTTGCGCGTCGTCGAACAGCGCGAACAACATGCGCGGCTGCGTGTAGTAGTCGTCGTCCTCGCGATGCTCGTAACGCGCGACCGCGCCCGCCGCGAGCGGCGGCTCGGACGCGTTCGCGTCCTGCACGAAGTCGCCGAAGCGATTCGGCTCGTAATTCACGTTGCCGCCGCGATTGCCGTCGGTGCGCAGCGCGCCATCGCGATGAAACGAATGCGGGTTCGGCACGCGCGGCGCATTCACCGGAATCTGGTGATGATTGATGCCGAGCCGGTAACGCTGCGTATCGCCGTACGAGAACAGCCGCCCCTGCAATAGACGGTCCGGCGAAAATCCGATGCCCGGCACCACGTTCGCCGGCGTGAACGCCGCCTGCTCGACGTCCGCGAAATAGTTCGCCGCGTTGCGATTCAGTTCGAGCGTGCCGACGTCGATCAACGGATAGTCCTTCTGCGACCACACCTTCGTGATGTCGAACGGATTGAAGCGGTAGTTCGCCGCATCCGCTTCCGGCATCACCTGAATTGCGAAGCGCCACTTCGGAAAGTTGCCCGCGTCGATGCTGTTCACCAGATCGCGCTGCGCGCTTTCGCGGTCATTGGCGACTACCTGCGCGGCATCGGCGTCGGTGAAGTTCTCGATGCCTTGCAGCGACTTGAAGTGGAACTTGACCCAGAAACGCTCGTTGCTCGCGTTGATGAACGAGTACGTGTGCGAGCCGAAGCCGTGCATCTGCCGGTAGTTCTTCGGAATGCCGCGATCGCTCATCAGAATCGTCACCTGATGCAGCGACTCCGGATGACTCGACCAGAAGTCCCACGCGGCGACGTTGCTGCGCAGATTCGTGTACGGATCACGCTTCTGCGTATGAATGAAGTCCGGAAACTTGAGCGGATCGCGAATGAAGAACACCGGCGTGTTGTTGCCGACCACGTCCCAGTTGCCTTCCCCGGTGTAGAACTTGATCGAGAAGCCGCGCACGTCGCGCTCGGCGTCGGCCGCGCCACGCTCGCCGGCCACCGTCGAAAAGCGCATGAAAAGCGGCGTTTCCTGGCCGACCTGCGCGAACACCTTCGCCTTCGTGTAGCGCGAAATGTCGTGCGTCACCGTCAGCGTGCCGAACGCGCCCGAACCCTTCGCGTGAACGCGCCGCTCGGGAATCACTTCGCGATCGAAGTGCGCGAGCTTTTCGAGCAGCCAGACGTCCTGCAGCACCACGGGGCCACGCGGGCCGGCGGTCATCGAGTTCTGGTTATCGGCGACGGGCGCGCCGGCGGCATTGGTGAGCTTACGTTCGGACATGGGCACTCCTGCGTGGTTTCTATCGAATCGGGGAAAAGCATGCGGCATCCATGCGCGACGGACGCCGTCACGGGTAGGCGCGTCAGGCGGCCAGCACCCGGTCGGCCAGCAACGACACGGCGACCGTACGGATACTCGGCGCGGCGGCCGTCGTGGCCGGTTGCGCGGGAAAAGCGTGGATGGGCTGTGAAGGCGCTTGCATGGTGTTTTCCTCCTGGCTTGTCTCGCGCCCCGACTCGGAGTCTGGGCGCTGAGCCTTATCGAATAAGGGGATCGGGCGATCCCTTGAGGAAACTATAGCAACATCTATCGAATATTCTTATTTGATTAATTTAATCTATTCGATAGGGCTTGCGCCCTTTTTGCGGCAGGCCGCACCGGTGTCCGGCGCGGCTGCGGATGATGGCGAGTCAGTTGACGGCGGCGGGCAGATCGAGCTTTTTGACGCCCGGCAGGTCGCACGCGGCGACTGCGTCGCAGATCGCGTCGATCGCGGGCATGCGCGTGAAGCTCTTGCGCCATGCCAGCACGACGCGGCGATCGGGCACCGGCTCGTCGAACGCGACATAGCTGAGCAGGCCCGCGTCGATACCGCCCGCATGTGGCTTGACCTCGTGCACCGACATGCGCGGCAGCACGGTAATGCCGACGCCGCTTGCGACCATATGACGAATCGTTTCGAGCGACGAGCCCTCGAAGGTCTTCTGGATGCCGTCGGCGTTCTGCGAAAAGCGCATCAGCTCGGGACACACGCCGAGCACGTGATCGCGGAAGCAGTGACCGCTGCCGAGCAGCAGCATGGTTTCCTGCTTCAGGTCGTCGGGGTCGATCTTCGGGCGGCTTTCCCATGCGTGGCCGGACGGCAGCGCGACGACGAACGGCTCGTCGTACAGCGGACGCAACATCAGCCCGGTTTCGGGAAACGGCAGCGCCATGATCGCCACGTCGATTTCGCCCTGCTTGAGCAGCTCGATCAGCTTCAGCGTGTAGTTTTCCTGCAGCATCAGCGGCATTTGCGGCACGCGCTGGATCATCTGCTTGACGAGCGTCGGCAGCAGGTACGGCCCGATGGTGTAAATCACGCCGAGGCGCAGCGGACCGAGCAGCGGGTCCTTGCCCTGCTTGGCGATTTCCTTGATCGCGAGCGTCTGCTCGAGCACGCGTTGCGCCTGCGTAACGATCTGTTCGCCGATCGGCGTCACGCTGACCTCGCTGGTGCCGCGCTCGAAAATCTGCACGTTCAGCTCGTCTTCGAGCTTCTTGATGGCGACGGACAGCGTGGGCTGGCTGACGAAACACGCTTCGGCGGCACGGCCGAAGTGCCGCTCGCGGGCCACCGCCACGATGTATTTCAATTCGGTGAGCGTCATTCGGGGATCAATCAGTCCGATGGATTCGATAGGTTCTAGTTATACACCTATAGGGTCGGTTCGCCAACTTTTTAGCCGTTGTGCTTGCGGCGGGGACGGCGCTCAGGCCTTCAGATACTGCTCGCGCGCGCCGAGCCAGCGCGCCAGATGCTGAATGACCACGTCCGGATATTGGTCGAGCAGCGTCGCGGCGGCTTCGCGCGCCGGCTCGATGAGGTGCTGATCGTTCTGCAGGTCGGCGAAACGCAGCATCGCGGCGCCTGACTGCCGCGCGCCGAGGAACTCGCCAGGCCCGCGGATTTCGAGGTCGCGGCGGGCAATCTCGAAGCCGTCGGTGGTTTCGCGCATCGTTTGCAGGCGCGCGCGGGCGGTCATCGACAGCGGTCCGGTGTAGAGCAGCACGCAGACCGACGCGGCGCTGCCGCGCCCCACGCGTCCGCGCAACTGATGCAGCTGCGCGAGACCGAAGCGCTCCGCATGCTCGATCACCATCAACGATGCGTTCGGCACGTCGACGCCGACTTCGATCACCGTGGTCGCGACCAGCAGCTGGATCTCGTTGCGCGAGAACGCGTCCATCACCGTGGCCTTTTCGGCGGGCGCGAGGCGCCCGTGCACCAGCCCGACCTTCAGCTCGGGCAGCGCGGCCACCAGCGTCTCGTAGGTCTCGACCGCGGTTTGCAACTGCAGGGTCTCGCTTTCCTCGATCAGCGGACACACCCAGTACACCTGGCGCCCCGTCAACGCCGCCTCGCGCACGCGGCCGATCACCTCTTCGCGGCGCGCGTCGGACACGAGCTTCGTGAGGATCGGGGTGCGGCCGGGCGGCAGTTCGTCGATCGTGGAGACGTCGAGGTCCGCGTAGTAGGTCATGGCGAGTGTGCGCGGAATCGGCGTCGCGGACATCATGAGTTGATGCGGCTGGAAGTCGGCCGCGCCGTCGGCGGCGCCCTGCGCCTTCGCGCGCAACGCGAGCCGTTGCGCGACGCCGAAGCGATGCTGCTCGTCCACGATCACGAGTCCGAGGCGCGCGAACTCGACCGCGTCCTGGATGATCGCGTGCGTGCCGATCACGAGCTGCGCGGTGCCGAGCGCGGCCGCTTCGATCGCGGCGCGCTTCTCCTTCGTCTTCAGACTGCCCGCGAGCCACGCGACATTCACGCCGAGCGGCTCGAGCCAGCCGCGCAATTTGCGCGCGTGCTGCTCGGCGAGAATTTCGGTCGGCGCCATCAGCGCGGCCTGGTAGCCGGCGTCGATCGCCTGCGCGGCGGCGAGCGCCGCGACGATCGTCTTGCCGCTGCCGACGTCGCCCTGCAACAGCCGCTGCATCGGATGCGGCTGCGTCAGGTCGAGCGCGATCTCGCCGCCGACGCGCTGCTGCGCGGTCGTCAGCGAAAACGGCAGCGCCTTCAGCAGCCGCGCGACCAGCGCCGATTCGTCGCCGAGCTTGCGGCGCGGCATGGCCGGCGCGGCGCGCGTGCGCCGCTCGTCGTGCGCGCGCTTCAGCGACATCTGCTGCGCGAGCAGCTCCTCGAACTTGATGCGCACCCAGGCCGGATGCGTGCCGTCGATCAGCGCCGTTTCGTCCGACTGCGGGCCCGGATGATGCAGCGTGCGCACCGCGTCCATCAGCGCCGGCACGCCGAGCGGTTCGAGAAACGCGCGCGCGACCGGCGCGGGCAGCAACTCCGGCAGCGACGTGCGCGCGAGCGCGTTGTCGATCGCCTTGCGCAGATACGCCTGCGACACGCCCGCGGTGCTCGGATAGACCGGCGTCAGCGCCTGCGGCAGCGGCGTGTCTTCATCGACGACGCGCACGGTCGGATGCACCATCTCCATGCCGAAGAAGCCGCCCCGCACGTCGCCGCGCACGCGCAGGCGCGCGCCGGGCGCCATCTGCTTGACCTGCGAGCCGTAGAAATTCAGAAAGCGCAGCACGAGTTCGTCGCCGTCGGCGTCGCGCAGCTTCACGAGCAGCTGCCGGCGCGGGCGATAGGCGATCTCATTGTCGAACACCACGCCTTCGGCTTGCGCGATGCCGCCGGGCAGCAAGTGACCGATCGGCGTCAGCGAGGTTTCGTCTTCGTAGCGCATCGGCAGATGCAGCACGAGGTCGATGTCGCGTGTGAGGCCGAGTTTGGCGAGCTTGTCGGCGGTTTTGACCGGGGCTTTGGCGGCAGCTTTTGCCGCGCCTTTGGTTTTGGCGGCGGGTTTGTCGTCGCTCGCGCGGTCGGCGGCGAATTGATCCGGCGGGTCGCCCGCGTGGCCGCCGGGCTTGTCGCCGTCGCGCCCGGCATCGTGGCCGGCGGACATCATGCCGCCTTGCGCGCCATCTTCCGCCGCATCCCGCTCCCCCGCCTCCGCCCGCGCACCGCGGCGCCGCGGTTCGGCGCCCGCTTCGAGGGTGGCAACGGACGATCGGCGGTCGGACAAAGGCATAGGCTGCTTCGCAAGTACAATATCGGGTGCTGTCGAAAAGAAGTCGTGCCGCCCTTCGCGCGTCCAGCGTAGGCAGGATGCGGCACAAAGCGCGCGGGCCGCTTCGGCGTCCCGCCATCATAGCCGCCCGGCTCCGGCTTCGGCTCAATTCAGTCCCAAATCAGTCCCAACCCGCTTCCAGTCGTTCGCATGTTTACGCTTTCCGATTTCGATTTCGATCTGCCGCCCGAGCTGATCGCGCAAGTCGCGCTGCCCGAGCGCAGCGCAAGCCGTCTGCTCGACGTGGACGCCGCAGGCGCCGCCGACGGCGCCGCGCGCCTGCTCGACCGCCGCTTCACCGAACTGCCCGAGTGCCTCGCGCCGGGCGATCTGCTCGTCTTCAACGATACCAAAGTGCTGAAGGCGCGCTTCTTCGGCCAGAAGTCGAGCGGCGGCAAGATCGAAGTGCTGGTCGAGCGCCTGACTGGCGAGCGCAGCGCGCTCGCGCAGATCCGGGCGAGCAAGAGCCCGCAGGCGGGCACGACGATCCGTCTCGCGGATGCGTTCGACGTCACCGTCGGCGAGCGCGTCGATCAGTTCTACACGCTGCGTTTCCCCGACGACTGCCTGACGCTGATCGAGCAGTACGGCCGTCTGCCGCTACCGCCGTACATCGAGCACGCCCCCGACGCGACCGACGAAACCCGCTATCAGACCGTATTCGCGCAGAACCCGGGCGCGGTCGCCGCGCCGACCGCCGGCCTGCACTTCGACGACACGCTGCTCGCCCGGCTCGACGCCCTCGGCATCGACCGCGCGACGCTGACGCTGCACGTCGGCGCGGGCACGTTTCAGCCGGTGCGCGTCGAAAACATCGCCGAGCACAAGATGCACAGCGAGTGGTATCACCTGCCGCAAGCGCTCGCGGACAAGATCGCCGCGACCAATGCGCGCGGCAACCGCGTGATCGCGGTCGGCACAACGTCGATGCGCGCGCTCGAAGCCGCCGCGCGCGACGCCGAAGCCGCCGGCCATCCGCTCGGCGCGGCGAGCGCGGAAACCGACATCTTCATCACGCCGGGCTACCGGTTCCGCGTGGTCGACCGGCTGGTCACGAACTTCCATTTGCCGAAATCTACGCTGCTGATGCTGGTGTCGGCGTTCGCGGGCGTCGAGACGATTCGCGCCGCGTACCGTCATGCGATCGACGAGCGCTATCGTTTTTTCAGCTACGGTGACGCGATGCTGCTCACGCGGCGCGATGCATGAGCCGGTTCGCGCACTGCTTCAGCGTATTGGCAGTTTTCCTAGTCGCCGCGATCCCTCGTGGCGGTTTTCATTGATTGCGCCGGACTGTTTTCCGGTAGCCCAGGAGTGATCCCCATGACCCTTGGTCATCCCTCGCAACAGTCTGCCCACGAGCGCCCCGAGAACGGCCTCAAATTCGAACTGCTCGGCACCGACGGCCTCGCGCGCCGCGGCCGCGTCACGCTCAATCACGGCGTGGTGGAGACGCCGATCTTCATGCCGGTCGGCACCTACGGCACCGTGAAGGCGGTCCAGCCGCGCGAGCTCGACGAAATGCACGCGCAGATCATCCTCGGCAATACGTTTCACCTGTGGCTGCGACCCGGCCTCGAAACCATCGAGGCGCACGGCGGCCTGCACGGCTTCATGGGCTGGAAGAAGCCGATCCTGACCGACTCGGGCGGCTTCCAGGTGTTCTCGCTCGGCGACCTGCGCAAGATCACCGAGGACGGCGTCACGTTCGCGTCGCCGATCAACGGCGACCGGCTGTTCCTGTCGCCGGAAGTGTCGATGCAGATCCAGAAGCTGCTGAACTCGGACATCGTGATGCAGTTCGACGAATGCACGCCGTACGCGACCGACAACATCCCGACCTCGCACACGGAAGCCGCCGAATCGATGCGCATGTCGATGCGCTGGGCGCAACGCTCGATCGACGAATTCGAGCGCCTCGGCAATCCGAATGCACTGTTCGGCATCGTGCAGGGCGGCATGTTCGAGGATCTGCGCGACGAGTCGCTCGCCGGCCTCGCGGAGAAGAACTTCCACGGCCTCGCGATCGGCGGTCTGTCGGTCGGCGAGCCGAAGGAAGACATGATGCGGATCCTGAACCACATCGGCCCGAAGCTGCCGGCCGACAAGCCGCACTACCTGATGGGCGTCGGCACGCCGGAAGACCTGGTGGCCGGCGTCGCGGCCGGCATCGACATGTTCGACTGCGTGATGCCCACGCGCAACGCGCGCAACGGCTGGCTCTTCACGCGTTTCGGCGACATCAAGATCCGCAACGCGACGCACAGGAACTCGCTGCGCCCGCTCGACGAGCAATGCGGCTGCTACACCTGCCGCAACTTCACGCGCGGCTATCTGCACCACCTGCATCGCGTCGGCGAAATTCTCGGCGCGCAGCTGAACACGATCCACAACCTGCATTACTACCTGGAACTGATGCAGGAAATGCGCGATGCGATCGAGGCGAAACTGTTCGAGACATTCCGCAAGCGTTTCCACGAAGACCGCGCGCGCGGCGTCGAACCGTCGTCCTGACCGCCCGCCACATGGATTGCGCATGCCGCACGCGGACAACTTACAATTTACTTTCGCCGGCCGCTGAATTTGCCCCGAATCGGACCTTTAAACGGTTGATCCCAAAGCCGATTCGCCGCGCCGGCGCGCGTGTGGCCGGTGGTAGAATAATCGGCTGATTTTTTTGATCGTTTGACTGATAACGGAGAGACCAACGTGTCGTTCATTTCCAATGCCTTCGCGCAAGGCGCAGCAGCAGGTGGTATCGAATCGAACCTGATGAGCTTCCTGCCGCTGATCCTGATGTTCGGCGTGCTGTACTTCATCATGATTCGCCCGCAAATGAAGCGTCAGAAGGAACATCGCAACATGCTCGCAGCGATGGCCAGGGGCGATGAAGTCGTGACGAACGGCGGTATCGTCGGCAAGGTGACGAAGGTGGGCGAAGCCTACGTCGGCATCGAAATCTCGGAAGGCACGGAAGTCACCGTGCAAAAGGCGTCGGTCACGACAATTCTCCCGAAGGGCACGATCAAGTCGCTGTAAGGCCTGCACTCCCCGCGTCCGGTGCGGCCTCGCCGGCGGTTCAGGCAGTTCGCTGAACGGCCCGCGCTCATCGCCGGACGCATCGCATCCAAGCCAACCTTCCCGTTGGACCACTCATGAATCGCTACCCCCTCTGGAAATACGCCGTGATGCTGGTGGCTCTGGTCATCGGCCTCGTGTACACGCTGCCCAATCTGTACGGCGAAGCGCCGGCGGTGCAGGTGTCGAGCGGCAAGGCCACGGTCAGACTCGACGCCGCCACGCTAGCGTCGATCGAAGCCGCGCTCGCGGCCAATCACATCAAGCCGACCGCAATCACGTTCGACAACTCGCAGAACAACGCGAACATCCGCGTGCGCCTGACGGACACGGACACGCAGTTGCGCGTGAAAGACCTGCTGCAGAAGTCGCTCAATAGCGACCCGAACGATCCGCAGTACGTCGTCGCACTGAACCTGCAAAGCGCGTCGCCGACCTGGATGACCGCGCTGCGCGCGCTGCCGATGTACCTCGGTCTCGACCTGCGCGGCGGTGTGCACTTCCTGCTGCAGGTCGACATGGCCGGCGCGCTGAACAAGAAGCTCGACTCGGACGCCTCGGACGTGCGCACGCTGCTGCGCGACAACAACGTGCGCGACGGCGGCGTGAATCGCGTGAACCAGTCGGTGGTGGTGAATCTGGCCGACCAGGCCACGGCGGACGCGGCACTCAAGCTGCTCGGCCGCAGCGTCAGCGAACTGCAGTGGGCGTCGCAGCCGAACACCGGCGCGGACGGCGGCGTGCAGCTCGTCGGCACCTTCACGCCGGCCGTGCAGCGCGCGGTGCAGGAAGCCGCGCTCAAGCAGAACATCACGACGCTGCATAACCGCGTGAACGAACTCGGCGTGGCCGAGCCGGTGATCCAGCAACAGGGCACGGACCGCATCGTCGTCGAGCTGCCGGGCGTGCAGGACACCGCGAAGGCGAAGGACATCATCGGCCGTACGGCGACGCTCGAAGCGCGCCTCGCCGATCCGGTCAACACGCATCCGAACCCGAACGAGCCGGTGCCGCCGGGCGATGAACTCTTCACGCAAGGCAACCAGACGCCGGTGCTGCTGCGCAAGCAGGTGATCTTCACCGGCGACCGCATCATCGACGCGTCGGCGGGCTTCGACGAGCATCAGCGTCCGTCGGTCAATATCCGTCTCGACTCGGCCGGCGGCCGCGCGGTGCGCGCGGTATCGCGTGACAACATCGGCAAGCCAATGGCGATGGTGCTGTTCGAGCGCGGCAAGGGCGAAGTGCTGACCGTCGCGACCATTCAGTCGGAACTGGGCGACCGCTTCCAGATCACCGGCCAGCCGACCCCGCAAGCGGCCGCCGACCTCGCGCTGCTGCTGCGCGCCGGTTCGCTCGCCGCGCCGATGGAAATCATCGAGGAACGCACGATCGGCCCGAGCCTCGGCGCCGACAATATCAAGAAGGGCTTCCACTCGGTCGTGTGGGGCTTCGCGGCCATCGCCGTATTCATGAGCGCGTACTACATGCTGTTCGGCGTGATCTCGATGGTCGGCCTGTCCGTGAACCTGCTGCTGCTGGTCGCGGTGCTGTCGATGCTGCAGGCCACGCTCACGCTGCCGGGGATCGCCGCTATCGCGCTCGCGCTCGGTATGGCGATCGACGCGAACGTGCTGATCAACGAGCGCGTGCGCGAGGAACTGCGCCACGGCGCGCCGCCGCAACTGGCCATCCAGAACGGCTACGCGCATGCATGGGCGACGATTCTCGACTCGAACGTGACCACGCTGATCGCCGGCCTCGCGCTGCTCGCGTTCGGCTCCGGTCCGGTGCGCGGCTTCGCGATCGTCCACTGTATCGGCATTCTGACGTCGATGTTCTCGGCGGTGTTCTTCTCGCGCGGCCTGGTCAACTTCTGGTACGGCGGCAAGAAGAAGCTGAAGTCGCTGTCCATCGGCCAGGTGTGGCGTCCGCAAACGGCGGCGGCAGGCTCGGCCGCATATGCCGGCAACACCCTCGGCGGCAGCGACGCCGCGACCGACACCGCGCAGGCCATCGCCACGGCGAAGGCGAGCGCGAAGGCAAGCTCGAAGGCACCGGCCGCGGCCGGCGCGAAGGGTCGCGCGAAGCCGACCGTGCGCCGCCGCAATGCGCCGGGCACGCCGACGTCGAATGACTCGACGCGGCATAAACCGGGTTCATCCCGCTGAGTCCCGGAGAACAAGACCATGGAATTTTTCCGTTTCCGTAAAGACATTCCGTTCATGCAGCGCGCGTTGATCTTCAACGCGATCTCGCTGATCACCTTCCTCGCCGCCGTGTTCTTCCTCGTGCATCGCGGGCTGCATCTGTCGGTGGAATTCACCGGCGGTACCGTGATCGAGGTGCAGTATCCGGGCGCGGTGCCGCTCGACCCGGTGCGTAACACGCTCGGCAAGCTCGGCTATGCCGACGCGCAGGTGCAGAACTTCGGCTCCTCGCGCGACGTACTGATCCGTCTGCCGCTGAAGACGGGCTACACGTCCGCGCAGCAGAGCGACCAGGTGATGGGCGCGCTGAAGGCCGACACGCCGGAAGTGCAGTTGCAGCGCGTCGAGTTCGTCGGTCCACAGGTCGGCAAGGAGCTCGCCACCGACGGTCTGCTCGCGCTCGCCTGCGTGGTGGCCGGCATCGTGATCTACCTGTCGTTCCGCTTCGAATGGAAGTACGCGATCGCCGGCGTGATCGCCAACCTGCACGACGTCGTCATCATTCTCGGCTTCTTCGCGTTCTTCCAGTGGGAGTTCTCGCTGTCGGTGCTGGCCGCGGTGCTCGCGGTGCTCGGCTATTCGGTCAACGAGTCGGTCGTTATCTTCGACCGGATTCGCGAAACCTTCCGCCGCGAACGCAAGATGACCGTGATCGAAGTGATCAACCACGCAATCACCAGCACGATGTCGCGAACCGTCATCACGCACGGCTGTACGCAGATGATGGTGCTGTCGATGTTCCTGTTCGGCGGCCCGACGCTGCACTACTTCGCGCTCGCGCTGACGGTCGGTATTCTGTTCGGTATCTACTCGTCGGTGTTCGTCGCCGCGGCTCTTGCCATGTGGTTCGGCGTCAAGCGCGAAGACCTGATCAAGGACAAGAAGGAACGCGTCGATCCGGACGATCCGAACGCGGGCGCCCAGGTTTGATGCGCGCGTAACCGCTGAGGATGCGCACAATAAAAAAGGCCGGTTCTGTCGAACCGGCCTTTTGCGTTTACGTACGCCGTCGTTACCGCCTCGTTCCCAGGGCCTGTTCAGGCCCTAGCGGAACCCCAGCTTGCGCCGTGCGCCGATCAGCGCCGCGATGCTCAGCAGCGCGGCAAACATCACGTAGTAGCTCGGCGCTGCCTTCGAACCGGTCGCGCTGATCAGCCACGCGATGATGAACGGCCCGAAGCCGCCGAAGATCGTCACCGCGATGTTATACGCGAGCGACATGCCGGTCGTGCGCGTCTGCACCGGGAATATCTCCGACAGCAGTCCCGGCGTCGCGCCGAAGTAGCCGCTGACGAGAAAACCGAACACGATCTGCCACACGATCAGCGTGCCGAAGCTCGGATGCGCGATCAGGAACGCGAACGCCGGATAGACGAGCACGAACAGCAGCACGGCCGCGCCCAGCATGATGCGTGTGCGTCCATGCAGGTCCGACCAATGCCCGGCCACGGGCGAGAACACCATCTGGATCAGACCCGTCACCGCGATCGCCGAGAACGCGACCGACGGCGCGAGCCCCAGTTGCCGCACGCCATAGGTCGGCATGAACAGCATCAGATACGCGGACACGGTCCCGAGGATCACCACGCCCATCGCGATCACGAGCCGCAGCTTTTGCGTCGCGAACGTATCGCGCAGCGGCGTCTGCGTCGTTTCGGCGGCGAGGAATTCGGGCGTCTCGTCGAGCCTGGTGCGGATGTAGAACGCAACGGGCCCAATCAGCAGACCGAAAAAGAACGGCACGCGCCAGCCCCACGATGCCATCTGTTCCGGCGACAGCTGGCCGGTCAGCAACGCGCCGAAACCGGCCGCGAGCAGCGTCGTCAGACCCTGGCTCGCCATCTGCCAGCTCGCGTAGAAGCCGCGCCGGCCCGGCACGTGCTCGGCGAGAAACGCAGTCGCGCTGCCGAATTCGCCGCCGGCCGAGAAGCCTTGCATCAGCCGCGCGAGCACGAGGATCAGCGGCGCGGCGAGACCGATGCTCTGGTAGGTCGGCAAAATCGCGATGATCAGCGTGCCGCTCATCATCAGCAGGATGGAAAGCGTGAGCGCCGCCTTGCGCCCGGCGCGGTCCGAGTACGCGCCGATCACGATCGCGCCGAGCGGCCGCATGAAGAATGACACGCCGAACGTGCCGAGCGTGAGCAGCAGCGATACGGTGTCGTTGCCGGCCGGAAAAAACAGCTTGGAGATGGTCACGGCGAAAAAGCCGTACACCACGAGATCGAACCATTCGAGCGCGTTGCCGATCGAGGCGGCCACCACCGCGCGCCACGAATTCTGCCGGCTTCCCGCGACGCTTGCTGCTGTCGTTGCATTCATCCAGATCTCCTGTACTGCGCGAAATATTTATCGACACGAACGCATAACGTCCGCCCAGGCCATCCCGGCAACGCGCAGCACCGGCATGACTGCTTGCGCTCTATTTAACTGAAAAAATAAAAGTGATGCGAGCGACAAATGGCCGAGGCGCGCCACCATGGCCGCGGCGTTCGCAACGGGCGACAAAAAACCGCTTCGTCGGTGAACGACCGAAGCGGTTTTCGTATTGCGGCGCAGCGCGGATCGAATCGCAACAACTGCCGGCGCCCCTACTGCTGCTTGATACCTTCCGACTGGATATGCAGGCGCGTCTGCATGCTGAAGCCGTACTTCGCGCCGAACTCCATGCCGTAATCGGCGCGATTGAATTCGGTGCTCGCCTCGACGCCGCAGACTTCGCGCTTGAGGACCGGGTGCTGCATGCACTTGAACGAATCGATCTTCAGATTCACCGGCTTCGTGATGCCGCGAATCGTCAGCGTGCCGATCACCTCGACGGGCTTGTCGCCGTCGAACTTGATCTCGGTGCCCTTGTAGGTCACGGTCGGATACTTCTCGACGTCGAAGAACTCGGCGGCCCTCAGGTGATCGTCGAGCTTCGGGTTGCCGGTCTGCACCGAAGCGGGATCGACGGTGACGTCGACGGTGCCGGTTTTGGCCGCGCGATCGAGCGTCACCGTTCCCGTGGTCTTCGTGAATTTGCCGCGCCAGATCGACAGACCGCCAAAGTGGTCGGCCTCGAAGCTCGGAAACGTATGCATCGGATCAAGCAGATAGGTATCGGCGGCGAAGGCGCCGAGCGACAGCGACGAAGCCAGCGCGCCAACAGCGATCAATATGGACGTTTTCAATTCGTGCTCCTGTTTTGCGTTGAAAATCGCGGTGCAACCTGCGGTGGGAAAGCGGCCGCGCCCCACGTGGCGCGGCGGACCTCGCGCACGCCGTGCGCGTTACTTGCGCGCGGCGACGATATGAAACTTGATCACGACCTCGTCGGCGACGACCGATGTGTCCTTCCATTCGCCGGTGCCGATGTCGAATTGCGAGCGCTTGATCGGCAGCGCGCCGTCGAAAGTCTGCATCGCGCCCTGCTGGCCGACCGTGACCGGCACCACGACCGTCTCCGACTTGCCCTTGATGGTCAGCTTACCGGTCACCTTGAACTGGCTGCCGCCGGCCGGCGCGATCGCGCTCGACACGAACGTCGCGCTCGGAAAGGTCTTCGCGTCGAACCATTCCTTGCCGCGCACCTGCTCGTTGTAGCTCTCGTCGCCGAGATCGTAGCTGGCGACGTCGATGTCGAGCTGCGCGCTGCCGGCCGTCGGTTTGGCCGGATCGAAGCTGACCTGCGCCGTGAACTTGTTGAACTTGCCTTCGACCGGCACGTTCATCTGCTTCGAGGTAGCCGTCACCGAACTCTTCGCGACGTCGACCTGCGCGAGCGCCGCGCCCGCGGCGCTCAGCGACGCCGCTGCGAACGCGGCCAGCATGTAGCGATAAAACGAACCCTTCATGGTTGTCCTTATTTGAGGAAGGGGAGCATGCGCGACAGCAGGCCGTCGCGATCGAGCCATTGATGCTTGAGCGCCGCCGCGGTGTGTAGCGCGACCAGCACGAGCAACGTGTAATTCAACGCGATGTGCAGGTTCTTCAGCACTTCCTTCAGGTGCGGATCGGGCGCGATGATTCGCGGCAGCGGAATCAGCCCGAGGTAGACGACCGGCACGTTCGCCGCCGAGCTATACAGATAGCCGGACACGGGAATCACGATCATCAGCACGTACAGCAACAGATGTGTGACATGCGCGGCGCCACGCTGCCAGGTGGGCATGCGGCGCGGCATCGGCGGCGAGGCGTGGGTCGCGCGCCACAGGATGCGCACGATCGCGAGCGCGAACACGGTCACGCCGATCCATTTGTGCCACGAGAAATAGCGCAGCTTGGTGGGCGTGAAGCCCGGGATGTCGGTCATCACCCAGCCGAGCGCAAAGCCGCAGACGATCAGCAGTGCGATCAGCCAGTGAAACGCGATGGCGGTCCGCGTGTACGACTCCCGGGTACCGAACGATGGATTGAGTGTCATGACAGATCAACGCAGGCAGTTAGAAGTTAACGGCGCGCCGCGGCCAGCTATTCCGCGATCACCGCCGCGCATCGGCGCGGCACGCGCGGCCGATGCGGCGGACATCATCGCCACAAAAGGCCGCCGGGCATGCCACGGGCGCCATGCTACCCCAAGCGCGAAAAGCTGGCTGGAGCGCGTCGGCGGAACGGGCCCGAATTTTGCGCTGCAATGGCCCCAAGGCGCCGCGTCACCGCCCTTGCGTTGAACGATTCGGGGACGGAAGTCCCCGAAGCGACGCCATCTCAGGCCCGGACCAGCGCGCGCGAGGGACGGCGCCACGCCCCGCGCCGCGCGCGGCTCGCGTCGGTCGCGAGGCCGCGTTTGGTACTATTGCTGCTCACCGCCGTCCGACCCCTCGAAACGAGCAGGCCTTGCACGCCGCCACTACGTCGTTAGCCCATCTGCCGCATGGAACATGACAACCTGATCGCGTGCCATGAATGCGATACGCTGTTCCGCAAGCCACGGCTTGTCGGGCGCGTCGCCGCGCGTTGTCCGCGCTGCGGCGCGACGCTCTATCGCGGCGTCTCGCGCAAGCTCGACGCGATCTGCGCACTGACGCTCGCCGCGCTGATCACGTTCGTGATCGCGCAGGGCTTTCCGATCGTCGAACTCGAAACCAACGGCATCACGTCACAGACTACGCTGTTCGGCGCGCTCGTCGCGCTGTGGGGCGAGGACATGGAGATCGTCGCCGTGATGGTGTTCTGCTCGACGATCCTCTTTCCGTTCACCGAACTCGTCGCGCTGCTGTACGTGCTGGTGCCGCTACGCGCCGGCTACGTGCCCGCGCACTTCAATCGCGTGCTGCGCGCGATCCAGTTCGTGCGGCCGTGGGGCATGATCGAAGTGTTCATGCTCGGCGTGCTGATCACGATCGTGAAGATGGTGAGCCTCGCGCGCGTGATTCCCGAGGCGGCGCTGTTCGCGTTCGGCGCGCTGACGCTGATGTTCGCGGTCGTCGTCACATTCGATCCGCGCGTGCTGTGGGATGTCGCCGACGAGATCGACGCGAGCGGCGATCGGCCGTTGCCGCGCACGTCGGACGACAGCGCGGCGGTCGCGGTCGGCTCGCTCGCCGGTCCGCCGGCGCCGTCCGCGCTCGCGGGCTCGACCAGCGGCAGCGCTGGTGGCACAACCAACAGCACGGCGGACGGCACCCCGCCCGGCTTGCCGCCCACGCCGCGCGAAGGATGAGCCCACGATGAAATACGTCACCGCGAAACGCGCGGGCCTGCTGTCCTGCCATTCGTGCGGGCGCGTCGAACCGCGCATCCGCTCGGTCACGCCGCAGCACTGCGGCCGCTGCGGCGCGCATCTGCACTCGCGCAACCCCGACAGCCTGATGCGCACATGGGCACTGCTGATCGCCGCGGCGCTGCTGTATATCCCGGCGAATCTGCTGCCGGTGATGCATACGTCGTCGCTGCTCGGCTCCGAGGACGACACCATCATGAGCGGCGTCGTCTATTTCTGGACTTCCGGCGACTGGCCGCTCGCGATGATCGTGTTCATCGCCAGCATCCTGGTGCCGATGCTGAAGCTCTCGGTGCTCGTGCTGCTCACCGTCACCGCTCAGCGCCGCTCGCGCTGGCGTCCGCAACAGCGCACGACGCTGTACCGGATGGTCGAGCGGATCGGCCGCTGGTCGATGCTCGACGTGTTCGTCGTCACGCTCACCGTGGCGCTCGTGCGTTTCAAATCGCTGGCCGTGATCACGGCCGGGCCGGGCGCGATCGCGTTCGGCTCGGTCGTGATCCTGACGATGCTGGCCTCCATGCAATTCGATCCACGACTCATCTGGGACCCCGTGGAAAGCCGTACCCCAACACCTCAGGATCTCGACCATGACTAGCCCGCAAGGACCGACGCCCGCTTCCGATGACGCGCCGCGCAACGATTCGAACGGACCCAGACTGCCGCCCCAACTGCCCGACCCCGAGATCGAGCCACGCAGCCGCTGGCTGCCGTCGCTCGTCTGGGTGATTCCGCTGATTGCCGCGCTGATCGGCATCGCGCTCGTGATCAGGTCGGTGACCGAGCGCGGGCCCGTGATCACGATCAGCTTCATCAGCGCGGAAGGGCTCGAGCCGGGCAAGACCAAGGTCAAGTACAAGGACGTCGACGTGGGCGCGGTGAAGACGATCACGCTGTCGCAGGATCTGTCGCACGTGCTCGTGCAGGTGCAGTTGACCAAGGAAGGCGGAAAGTTCGCGGTCAAGGACTCGCGCTTCTGGGTGGTGCGTCCGCGCGTCGGCGCGAGCGGCGTGTCGGGTCTGACCACGCTGCTGTCGGGTTCGTACATCGGCGCCGACGCGGGCCGCTCGACCGAAAGCGAGAGCAACTTCGTCGGCCTCGAAACGCCGCCGCCCATCACCGGCGACCAGAAAGGCCACCAGTACACGCTGCACGGCGATTCGCTCGGCTCGATCGACATCGGCTCGCCGATCTTCTACCGGCGCGTGCAGGTCGGTCAGGTGGTCGGCTTCTCGCTCGACAGGGACGGCACCGGCGTGACGATGCGGGTGTTCGTGTCGGCGCCGTTCGACCAGTACGTCGGCACCAACACGCGCTGGTGGCATGCGAGCGGCGTCGATCTGCGGCTCGATTCGAGCGGCTTCAAGCTGAATACGCAGTCGCTCGCGACAGTGATCGTCGGCGGTCTGTCTTTCCAGTCGCCGCCCGGCCAGAACATGGGCCCGCAGGCGCCGAACAACCAGACCTTCCGCCTCGGCTCGGACGAAGCGGACGCGATGCGCGAACCAGACGGCGTGCCCTTGCGCGTCGTGATGAACTTCAACCAGTCGCTGCGCGGGCTGTCGATCGGCGCGCCGGTCGATTTCCGCGGCATCGTGCTCGGCCAGGTGACCAATATCGGCATCGACTACGATCCGAAGACGCAGAGCTTCACGATGCCGGTCACGATGAACCTGTACCCGGACCGCCTCGGCAAGCGCTTCCGCGAGAGCTCGCCGCAGCCGGGCACGCTCGCCGGCGAGAACCTGCTGCAGGAACTCGTCAGGCACGGCCTGCGCGGCCAGTTGCGCACCGGCAACCTGATCACGAGCCAGCTGTACGTGGCGCTCGATATCTTCCCGAAAGCGCCGCCGGCCAAGGTCGACGTGACGACCGATCCGTTCGAGCTGCCGACCATTCCGAACACGCTCGACGAATTGCAGCTGCAGGTCGCCGACATCGCGAAGAAGCTCGACAAGGTGCCGTTCGACCAGATCGGCGCGAATCTGAACACCGCGCTGAAGAACGCCGACCAGCTGTTCTCGCGTCTCGACAACGAAGTCGTGCCGCAGGCGCGCGACACGCTGACGGCCGCGAAGCAGACCTTCAGTTCGGCCCAGGCAACCTTGCAGCAGGATTCGCCGATGCAGTCCGACGTTCATCAGGCGTTGCAGGAACTGACGCGCACGTTGCAGTCGCTGAACGCGCTGTCGGACTACCTCGAGCGTCATCCCGAATCGCTGTTGCGCGGTAAATCAGGAGATAAACCATGATGTTTGCCCGGCTCCCCCGTCCGCCGCGCTCGCTCGTGCGCGGTGCCGTACGCGGCGTCGCGTACGGCACCGCACTGGCTGCGGCTCTCGCCATCGCGGCGTGCTCGTCGCCGTCGAGCCGTTTCTATACGCTGGGTGGCGCGGATAGCGCAAGCACCGCCGCGCATGGCACCGCGCCGGCCGTCGCGCGCACGAGCGCCGCGCCTGCCTGGCTGATCGAAGTCGCGCCGGTCAACGTGCCGCCGCAGGTGGCGAGAAATCAGCTGGTCGTGCAGACCGGGCCGACTCAGGTGCAGTTGCTCGAACAGGAGCGTTGGGCGTCGCTGCCCGGCGATGAAATCCGCCGCGCGCTGTCGACGAATCTGACGCAGCAGCTCGGCACCATCGATACGTTCGGCACCGCGCACCCCGACGACGCGGCCGTGTACCGGATCGCCATGAACGTGCAGCGCTTCGAGTCGTGGCCCGGCTCGCATGCGTTGATCGATGCGGTGTGGAGCGTGCGGGCCGTGCGCAGCAATGCGGTGATGACCTGTCGCAGCGTGGTCAGCGAGACGGTTGGCGGCGGGTACGACGCGCTCGTCGATGGACATCGGCGCGCGCTCGCGGAAGTGTCGACACAGATCGCGATGGGCGTGCGCGCGATGGCGGCAACGGCCGTTGCTTCCACGAACACGACGGGCCGGCCTTCGTCTTCGGCCAGACCCGCCGCGGCGCCGGCCGTGCCGCCCTGTCCTTCGGCGGGAACGGCCGCGGGAGCCGGCGCCTGACAGGCCCGGCTGGCGCGAGCCCGGTGCCCGCGTGCACACGCGTGTTGAGCCGGGCCGCACCCACTTCAGCGCACACCTTCAGCAGACGCGCATCCGCAATACCTGCTTGCCCCTCCGATTCCGCGCGTCTCTGCACGAAAACACCATGTTCGACTCCATCACACGGTTGATAAAAAAATGGCGCGCGTCGCGCGACGGCGGCCATCAACTCGATGTCCTGCTCGCGATCGCCGACAAGAGCGCACCGTATGCGGAACGCAGCGAGTGGCTGATCGAACTCGCGCACTGGATTCGCCGCGACCGTACGATGCGGCCCGTCACGACGGATACCGACGACACCGCCGCCCCACAGTCCAACCCCGCCCATACGCGCATCCGCTACCTGCTGCGCGTGCTCGATCGCAACCCCGCGTGGAAGGCGAACGTCGCCGGCATCCTGCGCGCGCTGCTGCGCGAAAGCGATGGCCTCTCGCTGCTGTGCGACGCCGGCATGCCGGTGCATTCGGGCTTCTTCGGCGCGGTGTTCGAACGCATCGAGGCGTCGCTGATTCCGCCCGCGCCGAACCGCCGCGACCTCACCGCGATCGTCACGCTGATGTTCGGCTCCGAGCCCGACGCCGAATGGATCGACACGCTGCCCACCGATCTGCTGGTGCGTATCCACGCGCTATTCGACTACGCGCCCGACGACGACGAAGACGGACGCGACAGCACGCCCTTCTCGCTCGACCTGCTGGCCGCGCTGCACAACCTGACCTGCCAGATCAGCTCGACCGGACTGTCGCAAACGGTGCGCAGCCGGCTGGGCGGTGTCGCGCCACCTGGCGATCGCATCGACGACCGCGTCGACCGCGTAATCGACGCACGAACCACCGACGTCAACGGCGTGCGCGTCGCCATGGAAAGCCAACCGTTCTACCGCCTCACCCGCGCGATGCTCGCGGTCGAAGCCGCTCACGACGCGTACGCGGCGGGCGCCCCGCAGGAGCCGCTGCTACGCGAGGTCAACTATCTGCGGCTGCTGCTCGACGAATGCCGCGGCGCAACCGACAACGTGTTCGCGCATCTGTACCGCAACGGCGTGAGTGTCGACATCGTGTTCCAGGTCGAGCGGATGCGCATGCGCATCGAGCGCGCCGAGCATCTGCTCGATGCCTGGATGGCGCAGGACGATCTGCACGCGGCCGCGCGCCTGACCGCCGAACTCGTGCGCGCCAATCACGCGAGCCAGAGCGTCGCGCATCTCGCGCGCAGCAATTCATCGCTGCTCGCGCGCAAGATCGTCGAGTACAGCGCGGACACCGGCGAACACTACATCACGCGCGATCGCGCCGAGTATCTGAAGATGATGCGCATGGCGGCCGGCGGCGGACTCGTGACCGTCGTCACCGTGTGCGTGAAGTTCGCGATCACCGGCGCCCATCTGCACGCGATGCTCGAAGGCGTGCTCGCCGGCATCAACTACGCGGCGAGCTTTCTGCTGATCCACTTCCTGCACTTCTCGCTCGCGACCAAACAGCCCGCGATGACCGCGCCGACGCTCGCGCGCGAACTCGACGGCGTCGGCACGCCGGCCGGCGTCGACAGTTTCGTGAGTTCGGTGACCGCACTGATGCGCACGCAGGCCGCGGCGGTGCTCGGCAACGTGCTGCTGGTGTTTCCCGTCAGTCTGTGCGTGGATCTGCTGTACCACGCGCTGTTCAACACCGACCTCATTTCGGCCGACAAGGCGATCGCGACGCTGCAGTCGTTCTCGCTGATCGGGCCGACGCCGTTCTATGCGGCGTTGACGGGCGTGCTGCTGTGGTCGTCCAGCCTGCTCGCGGGCTGGGCGGACAACTGGTTCATCCTGCATCGCGTCGCCGACGCGCTCGCCTACAACCGGCGCCTGCGCATGACGCTCGGCGTGGCCGGCGCCGACCGTCTCGCGCGCTTGTGCCGCGCGAACGTCGCGGGCGTGGTCGGCAATATCACGCTCGGCCTGATGCTCGGGCTCGTGCCGGCGATCCTCACCGCCTTCACGTTCAAGTTCGACGTGCGTCACGTGACGCTGTCTGCCGGCTCGATCGGCGTGGCGCTCGGCGTGCTCGGCGAAAGCGCGCTGAAGCTGCCGACTCTGTGGTGGGCGGTGGCGGGCGTCGGCAGCATGGCGATTCTCAATGTCGCGGTGAGTTTTGCGCTGGCGTTCTACATGGCGGTGAAATCGCGCGATTTGCGGCGCAATGCGGTGCGCTCGCTGCGCGGGGCGATCTGGCAGCGGGTCAGGCGGCATCCGCTGGAACTCGTGTGGCCGGCCAAAGCGGGACGCGAGGCGAGATAGCGCGAGGACAGACGACGGGCCGGCGCGCCAATCGCGCCGGCCCGCCGACCCCGACCGCGTACAATAGCGCCTTATCCAACGCCTTGCGGCAACCTCAATGTCCTTCGATTTCTTCCTTCCTTGCCCGCGCGGGCTCGAAGCTCCGCTCGCGGCCGAACTCGCCGAAATTGCCGCCAAACATCTGAACGGCGCCCCCTTCACGGCCGGCGCCCAGGTACCGGGCGGCGTGCATTTTCGCGGCGGCTGGGCCGCCGGTATGGCCGCCAATCTGCACTCGCGTCTCGCGAGCCGCGTGCTGCTGAAAATCGCGGAGCGGCCCTACCGCAGCGAGCAGGACATCTACGCGCTCGCGCTCGAGCAGCGCTGGGAGCAGTGGTTCTCCGCGCACGAGACGTTGCGCGTCGACGTCACCGCGATCAAGTCGCCGCTGCGCAGTCTCGAGTTCACGACGCTGCGCGTGAAGGACGCGATCTGCGATCGTCTGCGCGAAAAAAGCGGCGTGCGGCCGAGCATCGACACCGCGATGCCCGACGTGCGCGTGTTCGCGTTCCTGAGCGCGACCGACTGCACGCTGTACCTCGACACGTCCGGCGATCCGCTATTCAAGCGCGGCTGGCGTCTCGACAAGGGCGCGGCGCCGCTGCGCGAAAACCTCGCGGCTGGCATTTTGCGTCTGACTGGCTGGCAGGCCGGCACGCCGCTCTACGATCCGATGTGCGGTAGCGGCACGTTCCTCGCGGAAGCGGCGCAGCTCGCGTTGAACATCGCGCCGGGCGTCGAGCGGCGCTTCGGCTTCGAGAAGCTCAAACAGTTCGACGCGCGGAGCTGGCAAGCGCTGAAGGGCGCCGCGCTCGAGGCGAAAAATGCGGCGCGCGGCTCGCGCGGCGCGGATCTGGAGATTTTCGGCAGCGACATCTCCGGCGACATGCTCGAAAAAGCACGCGCGAACTTCGAGCGCGCCGGCTTGCCGGCCATTTCGCTCAAGCAGCTCGATGCGCGCGACATGACCCCGCCTGGCTCGGCGCCGGGCATCCTCGTCGCGAATCCGCCGTATGGCGAGCGGATCGAAGTGCGCGGCCGCAATGCGCGCGGCGAGCTTCGCGAAGGCCGCGGCAATCGCGACGACGACGGCTTCCGCCGCATTCAGGAAGAAGCGCCGGACAGCGAGTTTTTCCAGTTGCTCGGCAATGCGTTGAAGCAGCGCTTTGCCGGATGGCATGCGTTCATCCTGACGTCGGATCGCAAGCTTCCGGGGCAACTGCGGCTGCGCGAATCGACGAAGACGCCGCTGTTCAACGGTGCGCTCGAATGCCGGCTGTTCCGCTTCGATCTGATCGCGGGCAGCGTGCGGCAGCGTCCGCAGGGCGATACGCCGGCGGCTTGAGGCTGTTTCTAGCGGGGCGGCGCGCTGTCGTCGCCCTGTCGTCATCGCGTCGCTCGAAAAGCAGGCCACGCGCATGAGCGATGTGGTCGGCGTGTTTCAGTTGCTGGTGGGGTGAAGCGGTCGCGTCTTCGCACCCTACTGCCACCACGCTGTCAGCAGCCCCCCCGCACACTCCTTCTCACGCCATCCGGCGCTTGAACGGCCTACTGCCAACCGAAGGAGAGTGTCATGTCCGCATTGCCCAAACTCGTTGCCTGGTTCGAAATCCCGTCCGTCGATTTCGATCGCGCGGTGCGCTTCTACGAAGCCGCGCTCGACGCCCCGCTGAATCGCCAGGAGATCGGCGGCCAGCCGATCGCCGTGTTCAGCTACGAGGAGCCCGCGACCGGCGGCGCGATCGTCCACAATCCGTCGATGACGCCCGGCGTCGACGGCGTCACCGTCTACCTGAACGCGCTGCCCACCGTCGACGCGGCGCTTGCGCGCATCGAACGGGCGGGCGGCAAGACCGACGGCCCGGTGATCAAGCTGCCGCAGGACATCGGCTATATCGCGTTCTTCACCGATACCGAAGGCAACCGCCTCGGCCTGCATTCGCGCACCAACGGCTAAGCGCGCACCTGAAGCCGCTGCGCCCCGACCGAAGGCCGCCATGCGGCGCTATCATCGCGGGACCGTCGCCTTCCTCCTCTACCCGACGCCCACGATGACGCGCCGCGCCGACCGCCTGTTCCAGATCGCCGAGCTGCTGCGCGGCCGGCGCCTGACCACCGCGCAGCAACTAGCCGACTGGCTGAACATCTCGCCGCGCACGGTCTATCGCGACGTGCGCGATCTGCAATTGTCGGGGGTGCCGATCGAAGGCGAAGCGGGCATCGGTTATCGGCTGTCGCGCTCGGCAAGTCTGCCGCCGCTGACCTTCACCGCCGACGAACTCGCCGCGCTCGCCGCCGGCGCGCGCATGCTCGAATCATGGGGCGGCGCGGGCTTCGCGAGCGGCGCGCGGGGCGCGCTGGCCAAAATCGCATCGGCGATGCCCGCCGACAAGCGCGCGACGCTCGAACGGCTCGCGATCTTCGCGCCGTCGTTTCACATCAAGGGGGATTTTTCGACGCAGCTCGACTCGCTGCATCGCGCGATCGATGCGCGCCAGGTGGTGCGCTTCGCGTACACCGACGCCAACGGCGCCGACACCGAGCGCCGCGTCTGGCCGCTCGCGCTCGCGTACTGGGGCGCGCGCTGGACGCTCGGCGCATGGTGCGAGCTGCGTGCTGATTTCCGCAACTTCGGACTGGAGAAGATGCGCGATCTCGAAGTGCTCGAGACGTATCCCGATCAGGAAGGCAGGCGGCTCGCGGATCTGCTGCGGCACGTAAACGCGAGGCCGAAAATATGAAAAGGATCGCGGCGCGACGCACCGCGATCTCAGGGTCTGTTTACCGCTAACGAGCTACTCGAACCGCCTTCACCATATCCTCGATTACCTTCTTCGCGTCGCCGAACACCATCATCGTCTTGTCCATGTAGATGCGTTGATGGTCATTGGGTCAAGCTCCCTATGAAAGCCCGCCGCATCAGGCTTACGGCCGGGGTGCCCGGCGATCCAGGCGGTTATCGCAGGTAAAACGCATTCCGGTAGGTCCAGTTACCGGCATTGACCCGACGCGAAATTTTTCGCGTCCGCGAAAAATCACGCGGCCTGCCAAGGGTTCACAAGGGAGACGCCCGTTGCTACGAAATCAGCGACATTTCGCGTCACCACGGTCATACCATGAACGATCGCCGTAGCGGCGATAAGCGCATCACGCTCCGAGCGCCGATCCGGTACATGCAAGCGCGCGCAGCGTAAGGCAACGCCCGTATCGACAGGCAGCACGCGATCCGCAAATTCAGTTAAGACGTGCTCATCGAGCCATGCACGCAGCAACGCGCCTTGGCTCGGGTCGCTGCGCTCCTTCAGCAAAACGCCCGTTGCCAGCTCCATGATCGTGATTGCAGAAACAAAGAGCGCCGAAGCATCGACGCTCTTTGCCCAGGCGACGAGGTTGGCATCCGCCCTGCGCCCCTTACGGAGTTCGGAAACGACATTCGTATCGATAACAAACATCAGAGTTCAGCCGGCCGGATAGATATATCCACGCGCGGCGGATCGAATTCAATGTCAGCAACCTCGGGCATGGCCAAGGCGTCCACGATGTTGCGACGTTGTCCGGCGAGAAGCCAGTATTCCTCGATGCTCAGCAAAACATGGGCGGGCCTGCCGCGATCGGTGATGAATACCGGGCCGTCCTTGGTCGCCTTTTTCGCCCGGGTCACATCCTGATTGAGTTCCCTGCTGGATAAGGTCGTAATCGTCATATTCCCTCCCGCTATCTAACGTAGTAACGTTACTACATGTCAGGAACGTAGACAAGTCACTACGTTGTGAGTTCCGAAAGAGAAACTTTCGCGTCCGCGAAAAATCCGCCGACGGCGGCTCACTTATGCTCGCTCTCCTGATCGAGAGCGAGCAACGCAAGGTGGTCCTCCAGCGATCTCGAAGTGCTCGAGACGTATCCGGATCAGGAAGGCAGGCGGCTCGCGGATCTGCTGCGGCATCTGAACGCGAAGCCGAACAGATGAGAAGGATCGCGGTGACCCACCGCGATCCTGACGCCGATTCACCGCTAGCGCTCTAGTCGACCGCCTTCACCATATCCTCGATCACCTTCTTCGCGTCGCCGAACACCATCATCGTCTTGTCCATGTAGAACAGGTCGTTGTCGAGCCCGGCGTAGCCCGCCGCCATCGAGCGCTTGTTGACGATCACGGTGCGCGCCTTGTACGCCTCGATGATCGGCATGCCCGCGATCGGCGACTTCGGATCGTTCTTCGCGGCCGGATTCACCACGTCGTTCGCGCCGAGCACGAGCACCACGTCGACCTGGCCGAACTCGCCGTTGATGTCCTCCATCTCGTACACCATGTCGTACGGCACTTCGGCCTCGGCGAGCAGCACGTTCATGTGACCCGGCATCCGCCCGGCCACCGGGTGAATGGCGTACTTCACCTCGATGCCCTTCTCGACCAGCTTGTCGGTCAGCTCCTTCAACGCATGCTGCGCGCGCGCGACGGCCAGCCCGTAGCCCGGCACGATCACGACCGTTTCCGCGTTACCCATCATGAACGACGCGTCATCGGCCGAACCCGATTTCACCGGACGCTGCTCCGCCGCGCCGCCCGCGGCCGCGCCCGGCTCGTTGCCGAAACCGCCGAGGATCACGTTGAAGAACGAGCGGTTCATCGCGCGGCACATGATGTACGACAGGATCGCACCCGACGACCCCACCAGCGAGCCGGCGATGATCAGCATCGGATTGTTCAGCGAGAAGCCGATGCCCGCCGCCGCCCAGCCCGAGTACGAGTTCAGCATCGACACGACGACCGGCATGTCCGCTCCGCCGATCGGAATGATGATCAGCACGCCGAGCACGAACGCGATGATCGTCATGATGATGAACGGCAGCCACGACTGCGTGAGGAAGAAGAGGACGCCAAAGCCGAGCATCGCGAGCGCGAGCATCAGGTTGATCAGATGCTGGCCGCCGTAGACGACCGGCGCACCCTGAAACAACCGGAACCTGTACTTGCCCGACAGCTTGCCGAACGCGATCACCGAGCCGCTAAAAGTAATCGCGCCGACGAACGTGCCGATGAACAGTTCGATGCGGTTGCCGTACGGCAGGAAGCCCTCGATCGGCACGTCGGGATCGACGAGGCCGAACGCGGCCGGCTCCGACACCACCCCATACGCGATGCACACGGCCGCGAGACCGATCAGCGAGTGCATCGCCGCGACCAGTTCAGGCATCTTGGTCATCTCGACGCGCGCGGCGACGAACGCGCCGATCGCACCGCCGATCACGAGCCCGAACAGCAGCAGGCCGAGACCGAGACCGAGATTGGAGCCAAGTGCTTCGGCCTGCCGCGAGATCAGCGCGATGGTCGTCAGAATCGCGATCGCCATGCCGACCATGCCGAAGGTATTGCCGACGCGCGCGGTCTTCGGATTGGACAGCCCCTTGAGCGCCTGGATGAAGCAGACCGACGCGACCAGATACAGCAGCGTGACGACGTTCAGGCTCATTTACGTACCCTCCTTGCCGCCAGCCGGTAGTTTCCTGGGTTCTTTCTTCTTGAACATCTCGAGCATTCGCCGCGTGACGAGGAATCCGCCGAACACGTTGACGGCCGCGAGCGCCACCGCGATCGTGCCGAAGAACTTCCCGGCGCTGCCGACGGTGAGACCCGCCGCGAGCATCGCGCCGACGATCACGATCGCCGAGATCGCATTGGTCACGGCCATCAGCGGCGTATGCAGCGCGGGCGTGACGTTCCAGACCACGTGATAGCCGACGTAGATCGCCAGCACGAAGATGATCAGGTTGATCACCGTGTGATTGATGACTTCCATCTTCGGCTTCCCCTTATGCGTTGCGCGTGACCTGGCCGTCGCGAGCCAGCAGCGTGGCCGCGACGATGTCGTCCGCGAGATCGATGTTCAGCGTGCCTTCCTTGGCGATAATCAGCTTCAGGAAGTCGAGCACGTTGCGCGCGTACAGCGACGACGCGTCGGCGGGCACCATCGCGGCGAGATTCGTATAGCCGACGATCTGCACGCCATAGCGCACCACCACCTGGTCCGCCTCGGTCAGCGGACAATTGCCGCCGCGCCGGCCGTCGACTTCGGGGCCGCGGCCGGCCGCGAGGTCGACGAGCACCGAGCCCGGTTTCATCGCCTGCACGGTTTCGACCGACAGCAGCGTCGGCGCGGGGCGGCCTGGAATCAATGCGGTCGAGATCACCACGTCGGCCTGCTTCGCGCGCTCGTGCACGAGCGCCGACTGGCGCGCGAGCCACGACGGCGGCATCGGCCGTGCATAGCCGCCCACGCCTTGCGCGGCCTCGCGCTCCTCGTCGGTCTCGTAGGGCACGTCGAGGAACTTCGCGCCGAGCGACTCGATCTGCTCCTTGACGGCCGGGCGCACGTCGGACGCCTCCAGCACGGCGCCGAGGCGCTTCGCGGTGGCGATCGCCTGCAGGCCAGCCACGCCCGCGCCGAGAATCAGCACGCGCGCGGCCTTCACGGTGCCGGCCGCGGTCATCAGCATCGGCATGAAGCGCGGATAGAGCGTCGCCGCGAGCAGCACCGCCTTGTAGCCGGCGATGTTCGCCTGCGACGACAGCACGTCGAGGCTTTGCGCGCGCGTGGTGCGAGGCGCGGCTTCGAGCGCGAACGCGGTGACGCCGGCCGCGGCGAGCTTGCCCGCGTTGTCGGCGTTGAACGGATCGAGCATGCCGACGAGCGTCGCGCCGCGCTTGAGCAGCGGCAGTTCGGAATCGGTGGGGGATTGGACTTTGAGGACGAGATCTGCGCCGAATGCAGTGGCGGCATCGACGATTTCCGCGCCCACGGCCGTATAGGCGTCATCGGGAAAGCTCGCGCCGGCGCCGGCGCCGCTCTGGAGCGTGACCCGGTGGCCTTGCGCCACGTACTTCTTGACCGTCTCGGGCGTCGCGGCAACGCGGGTTTCATGCGCGCGCGTCTCGGCTGGCACTCCGATGTGCATCGTTGTTCCTCCTCGACTTCCTGTTTGACGACAGATCTGCCGACGAGGCTCGCCGGCTTGCACATGCAACGGCTAACGCAGGCCCCACTTTAACCGGAAACCGCCACATCACAAATATCGGGGTCGATGCGAATGCGCGGCAGACCGCCAAACTGTTACGGATCGGTCGCGATCCCACCTCGAACATGCTGCAAACCGGCTGCCAGCGGTCACCAGGCAGCCGGCGCGCATAACCGGTAAAATGCGCACCCATGAAACCGGAAACCTGGCGGCCGCACGTGACCGTCGCGGCGATCGTCGAGCGTGACGGGCGCTTCCTGCTAGTCGAGGAACACACTGCCGCCGGCCTGCGCCTGAACCAGCCCGCCGGCCACCTCGAGGCGGGCGAAACGCTGCTGGAAGCGGTGGTCCGCGAAACGTTCGAGGAAACCGCGCATCCGTTCGCGCCCGAGGCGCTCGTCGGCATGTACATGACCCACTTCGAGCAGCCGGACCGCGCGGGCACCACGTACCTGCGCTTCACCTATTGCGGCACGGGCGGCGAACCGGACCCGGCGAGTTCGCTCGATCCCGACATCGTCCGCACGCTGTGGATGAGCGCCGATGAGTTGCGCGCCTGCCCCGAGCGGCATCGCACGCCGCTCGTGATGCAGTGCATCGACGATTACCTGGCCGGCCGGCGTTTCCCGCTCGACGTCGTCCATACGCATTCGGTTGCGCCGAAGCAATAAGGCCGTCACGAGCGGCCCCATAGATCCATGCAGTCATGCAGCACCCAGTGAGTACCTTATGAGCAAGCGCAAAGTCGTAGTAGGCATGTCGGGCGGCGTCGATTCGTCGGTCACCGCGTGGCTGCTAAAGGAACAGGGCTACGACGTGGTCGGCCTGTTCATGAAGAACTGGGAAGACGACGACGACAGCGAATACTGCTCGACGCGCCAGGACTGGATCGACGTGGTGTCGGTGGCGGACCTGATCGGCATCGACGTCGAGGCGGTCAACTTCGCGGCCGAATACAAGGACCGCGTGTTCGCCGAATTCCTGCGCGAATATTCGGCCGGCCGCACGCCGAACCCGGACGTGCTGTGCAACGCCGAGATCAAGTTCAAGGCCTTCCTCGATCACGCGATGTCGCTCGGCGCGGAAACGATCGCGACCGGCCACTACGCGCGCGTGCGCGAGAACGATGGCCGCTTCGAGCTGCTGAAGGCGCTCGACCATACCAAGGACCAGTCGTACTTCCTGCACCGGCTGAACCAGGCGCAGCTGTCGAAAACACTGTTCCCGCTCGGCGAAATTCCCAAGACGAAAGTGCGCGAGATCGCCGCGCAGATCGGCCTGCCGAACGCGAAGAAGAAGGATTCGACCGGCATCTGTTTCATCGGCGAGCGGCCGTTCCGCGACTTCCTGAACCGCTATCTGCCGACCAGGCCGGGCCCGATGAAGACCACCGACGGCAAGATCGTCGGCGAGCACATCGGCCTCGCGTTCTACACGTTCGGCCAGCGCAAGGGCATCGGTCTCGGCGGCAGCAAGGACGGCAGCGGCGAGCCCTGGTTCGCCGCCGGCAAGGATATTCCGACCAATACGCTGTACGTCGCGCAGGGACACGACCATCCGTGGCTGCTGTGCCATACGCTGTCGGCGGGCAACACGAGCTGGGTCGCGGGCGAGCCGCCGGCCGACGGCTTCGCGTGCGGCGCGAAGACGCGCTACCGGCAGGCCGACGCGGCGTGCACGTTCAACGCCTCGGCGGGAGGCGGTTCGGGTGAAGGCCTCTTCGAACTGAGCTTCGGCGCCGCGCAATGGGCCGTCACGCCGGGCCAATCGGCGGTGCTGTATGACGGCGACGTGTGCCTCGGCGGCGGCATCATCGAACGCGCGATGACCGGGCAACCGGCCGAGCTGCCGCAGGATCAGGCGCCGAAGCAAACCCGCGCGCAGCGTCGCAAGCAGGCGCACAAGCCAAAGCAACCGCAAGGCCAGGCGCAGGACGAGCCGCAAACCCCGCGGCAAAACGCGGCTCTGCTCGGCGCGCGTTGAGCGATGCATAACGGCGGGCGCGGCGGGTCGTACCATTCCGGCAGGTTCGCGCCGTTCACCATGTTTCCCCCGCCTGGCGCATTCACACACACTTCACCTTCGCGTGCGACGCTTGGCTTCCATTCGCAGGCCTTATCTTCGGGCTTCGCCGGTCCGCGTCGCACCGTGACCCGCAACCGCCAGTTTTCCCTCGCGACCGATACCGCCCGCACCCCCGTGCGGACGATGCCGCCGCAATGATCTTCACTGCACTGGAGTCCCCATGTTTTCTCGACGCTATCTGGCCATGTGGTGCGCAATCGCCCTCACCGCGGCATGTGCCGCGCTCGCCGCGACGCATCACCTGTCGTGGTTCTGGATCCTCGTGCCGGCCGCGCTCGTCGCGCTCGGCGTGTTCGACCTGAGCCAACAGCGCCATGCAATCCTGCGCAATTACCCGCTGTGGGGCCACCTGCGTTTCATTTTCGAATCCATCCGCCCGGAGATCCGTCAGTATTTCGTCGAAGACGATACCGACGAAAAGCCGTTCTCGCGCGCGCAACGCAGCATCGTCTATCAGCGCTCGAAGAACGATGTCGACAGTCGCCCATACGGCACGCGGATCGACGTGAAGGCGGTCGCGCACGAATGGATCAGCCACTCGCTCGCGCCGACCACGCTCGACGGTCACGACTTTCGCATCGTCGTCGGCCCCGATCGCGCGCGGCCGTATTCGATGTCGATCTTCAACGTGTCGGCGATGAGCTTCGGCTCGCTATCGGCCAATGCGATCATGGCGCTGAACCTCGGCGCGAAGAAAGGCAACTTCGCGCACGACACCGGCGAAGGTTCGATGTCGAAATATCATCGCGAACATGGCGGCGACATCATCTGGGAAATCGGGTCCGGCTATTTTGGATGCCGTAACGACGACGGCACCTTCAACGCCGGGAAGTTCGCGAAGCAGGCCGCCGAACCGCAGGTGAAGATGATCGAGGTGAAGCTGTCGCAAGGCGCGAAGCCCGGTCACGGCGGCGTGCTGCCGGGCGCGAAGATCACGCCCGAAATCGCCGAGACGCGCGGCGTGCCGATGGGCCGCGACTGCATCTCGCCAGCGACGCACTCCGAGTTCTCGACGCCGCGCGAGCTGCTCGAATTCGTCGAGCGGCTGCGCACGCTGTCGGGCGGCAAGCCGACCGGCTTCAAGCTGTGCATCGGGCATCCGTGGGAATTCTTCGGTATCGCGAAGGCGATGCTGGAAACGGGCATTCTGCCGGACTTCATCGTCGTGGACGGCGCGGAAGGCGGCACCGGCGCGGCACCGCTCGAATTCACCGATCACGTCGGCGTGCCGTTGCAGGAGGGGCTGCTGCTCGTGCACAACACGCTGGTCGGCATCGGTCTGCGGCAACGCATCCGCATCGGCGCGAGCGGCAAGATGATCACCGCGTTCGATATCGCGAAGACGCTCGCGATCGGCGCGGACTGGGTCAACGCGGCGCGCGGCTTCATGTTCGCGGTCGGCTGCATCCAGGCGCAGACCTGCCATACCGGCCGCTGCCCGACCGGCGTCGCGACCCAGGACCCGGTGCGCCAGCGCGCGCTGGTGGTGCCGGACAAGGCCGATCGCGTGTTCAACTTCCACCACAACACGCTGCACGCGTTGCAGGAAATCATCCAGGCCGCCGGGCTCCGGCATCCGGCTGAGTTGCGCGCGCATCACATCGTGCGGCGCGTGTCCTCGCATGAGGTGCGGCTGATGTCGGATCTGCTCAAATATCTCGAACCGAATGACCTACTCAACGGCAACTATCGCTATACGCTGTTCGAGACGTACTGGCCGATCGCGCAAAGCGATTCGTTCTCGCCGAAGGCAGAGCTGGCGGCGAGCTGAACGTGCGCGCGGCCCTTGCCGCGTCGCCCGTCGCCCAAAAACCGCATCGCGGCCCGTCCGACCCCGCAAAACGGGCCGCCCCCCTTCCTTTCCGTTAAAATGTCGGGTTTAGCACTTCGCTCCACGGCCCCCTCGCGCGCTTAGGCGCACGCGGCATGGCCCCATGCCCGAAAGGCACTTCATGCTCACGTTTCAGCAAATCATCCTGACCTTGCAGTCCTACTGGGACAAGCAGGGCTGCGCGTTGCTCCAGCCGATCGACATGGAGGTCGGCGCGGGCACGTCCCACGTCCATACGTTCCTGCGCGCGATCGGCCCCGAGCCGTGGCGCGCCGCCTACGTGCAGCCGTCGCGCCGCCCGAAAGATGGCCGCTACGGCGAGAAC
The DNA here is from genome assembly GCF_014201055.1 of Paraburkholderia sp. CI2. NCBI lineage: Bacteria > Pseudomonadati > Pseudomonadota > Betaproteobacteria > Burkholderiales > Burkholderiaceae > Paraburkholderia > Paraburkholderia sp. CI2. Next base: position 161,834 of record NZ_JACHDL010000007.1, on the reverse strand, counting down.
CCGAACCGTCTGCAGCACTACTACCAGTATCAGGTGGTGCTCAAGCCCGCGCCGGAAAACATTCTCGACCTGTACCTCGGCTCGCTCGAAGCGCTCGGCTTCGACCTGAAGCAGAACGACGTGCGTTTCGTCGAGGACGACTGGGAAAACCCGACGCTCGGCGCATGGGGGCTGGGCTGGGAAGTGTGGCTGAACGGCATGGAAGTGACGCAGTTCACGTATTTCCAGCAGGTCGGCGGTCTCGACTGCAAGCCGGTGCTCGGCGAAATCACCTACGGTCTCGAGCGCCTCGCGATGTATCTGCAGAAGGTAGAGAACGTCTACGACCTCGTCTGGACCGAGTGGGAAGAACAAGGCCCGAACGGCCCCGAACTGCGCCGCCTGACCTACGGCGACGTGTATCACCAGAACGAGGTCGAGCAGTCCACCTACAACTTCGAGCACGCGAACGTCGATCTGCTGTTCACGTTCTTCAACAGCTACGAAGCGGAAGCGAAGCGCATGATCGATGCACAGATCGCGCTGCCCGCCTATGAGCTCGTGCTGAAGGCCGGCCACACGTTCAACCTGCTCGACGCGCGCGGCGCGATTTCGGTCACGGAACGCGCGGCGTACATCGGCCGGATTCGCGCGCTGTCGCGTCTGGTCGCGCAGGCCTACTACGACTCGCGCGAAAAGCTCGGCTTCCCGATGCTCGGCAATCCGGTGCACGGCGTGCCCGGCCTCACCACCGACGAGCAGGAAGCCGCGATGCCCGCGTGGGCGCCGCCGCTGAAAGTCGAACGCAAGATCGACCAGGACTGACGAGAACTTCAACCAATGACTCAATCTCAACACGCTACCCTGCTCGTCGAGCTGCTGACCGAAGAACTGCCGCCGAAGGCGCTCGCCCGTCTCGGCGACGCTTTCGCCGAAGGTATTGCGCAGCGCCTCGCGGCGCGCGACCTGATCGAAGGCGAGCCGTCGTTCGAACGCTTTGCCACGCCGCGTCGTCTCGCGGTGACGATTCACAACGTGCGCGCGGTCGCGCCGGAAAAACACGTGCGCGAAAAAGTGCTGCCGGTTTCCGTCGCGCTCGATAAAGACGGCCAGCCCACCGCGCCGCTCGCGAAGAAACTCGCCGCGCTCGGCTTCCCCGACTTCACGGTGAACGACCTCGAACGCGCCCAGGACGGTAAAGCCGAAGCGTTCTTCCTGCGCTACGCGGCGCCGGGCGCGACGCTCGCCGACGGCCTGCAAGGCGCGCTCGACGAAACGCTCGCGAAGCTGCCGATCGCAAAGCCGATGACGTATCAGCGCCCGGACGGTTCGAGCGTGCAGTTCGTGCGCCCGGTGCATCGACTGACCACGCTGCACGGCGAAGAGGTCGTGCCGGTCAGCGTGCTCGGCATCGACGCCGACGACACCACGCTCGGCCACCGCTTCCTGTCCGAAGGCTTCGTGCAGATTCAGCACGCACAGTCGTATGCCGAAACGCTCGAACACAGAGGCCGCGTGATCGCGAGCTTCGCGAAGCGCAAGGAAGCGATCCGCTCGCAACTGCTCGCGCAAGCCGGTGACGACAAGGTCGTGATGCCCGAAGCGCTGCTCGACGAAGTGACGTCGCTGGTCGAATGGCCGGTCGTCTATGAGTGCCGCTTCGAGGACGAATTCCTGCAAGTGCCGCAGGAATGCCTGATCCTGACGATGCAGACGAACCAGAAGTACTTCGCGCTGACCGATGCGAACGGCAAGCTGCGCTCGCGCTTCCTGATCGTGTCGAACATCGAGACGGCGACGCCGGTCGAGATCGTCGAAGGCAATGAGCGCGTGGTGCGTCCGCGTCTCGCCGATGCGAAGTTCTTCTTCACGCAAGACAAGAAGAAGCCGCTCGCGGATCGCGTGCCACTGCTCGCGAACGTCGTTTATCACAACAAGCTCGGCTCGGCGCTGCAACGGGTGGAGCGGCTCGAAGGGCTGGCCGGCGCGATCGCCGCACTGACCGGCGCCAACGTCGCGTTCGCGACGCGCGCCGCGCGCCTCGCGAAAGCCGACCTGATCACCGACATGGTCGGCGAATTCCCCGAGCTGCAAGGCACGATGGGCACGTACTACGCGCGCCACGACGGCGAGCCGGAAGAAGTCGCGCTCGCATGCTCGGAACACTACCAGCCGCGCTTCTCGGGCGACGCCTTGCCCACCACCGCGACCGGCACCGTCGTCGCGCTCGCCGACAAGCTCGAAACGCTGGTCGGCATCTGGGGCATCGGCCTGCAGCCCACCGGCGAGAAAGACCCGTTCGCGCTGCGCCGTCATGCGCTCGGCGTGCTGCGCATTCTGGTCGAGAAGCAGCTGAACGTCGACTTCATCGAGCTGCTGCGCATCGCTTATGCGCAATTCGCCGGTGTGCCGAGCGTTGCCGATTCGACCGACGCGATCTACGAATTCAGCATGGACCGCCTGCGCGGCCTGCTGCGCGAACGCGGCTACGCGGCCGGCGAAATCGACGCGGTGCTCGCGCTGAACCCGACGCGGCTCGACGACCTCGTCGCGCGCCTCGACGCGGTGCGCGAATTCGCGTCGCTCGCCGAAGCGGCGTCGCTCGCGGCGGCCAACAAGCGTATCTCGAACATCCTGAAGAAGTCGGAAGGCGTGACGAACGGCAGCGTGCAGCCCAGCTTGCTCACCGAGGCAGCGGAGAAGGCGCTCAACGCGCAGCTCGAACAGGTCACGCCGCGCGTGCAATCGCAACTGGCCGTGCGCGACTACACCGGCGCACTGACGGCGCTGGCCGCGCTGCGCGAGCCGGTGGACACGTTCTTCAACGACGTGATGGTCAACGCCGAAGACCCCGCGTTGCGCGCGAACCGTCTGGCTCTGCTCGGCGCGCTGCATCAGCAGATGAACTGCGTCGCCGACATTTCCCGACTCGCCGCCTGAGCACCGCGCCATGCCGATCAAGAAAGTGGTGATCCTCGACCGCGACGGTGTGATCAACGTCGATTCCGACGCGTTCATCAAGTCGCCGGACGAATGGGTCCCGCTGCCCGGCTCGCTGGAAGCGATCGCACGCCTGAACCAGGCCGGCTATCGCGTCGCAATCGCGACGAACCAGTCGGGCATCGGCCGCGGTCTGTTCGACATGGATGCGTTGAACGCGATGCATCTGAAGATGCACCGGATGGCGGCAGCGGTCGGCGCGCGCATCGAAGCGGTGTTCTTCTGTCCGCACACGGCGGAAGATCAATGCGAATGCCGCAAGCCGAAGCCCGGCATGCTGAAGATGATCACCGAGCGATTCGAGGTCGATCCGGCGCATACGCCGACGGTCGGCGATTCTCTGCGCGATCTGCAGGCGGGCGCTGCGCTCGGTCACCCGGTGCATCTGGTGCTGACCGGCAAGGGCCGCAAGACCCTCGCCGCGGGCGGCTTGCCCGAAGGCACGATCGTGCACGACGACCTGCGCGCGTTCGCGCTCGACTTTCTCGCCGACGCTCAGGAATAAACGCGCGCACCGCGCTCCCACCCCCCACCGACCACGCCGATGCGCTTTATCCGTTCCCTGCTGCTGCTGATTTATTTCGTTGTGTTCACGGTGCCGTACGCGACCGCGTGCTTCATCGCGTTTCCGTTCCTGCGCGCGGAAAACCGCTACTGGATGGCGGCCGGCTGGTGTCGTCTGACGCTGTGGACGGTGCGCTACCTGAACGGCATCCGCTACCGCATCGAAGGTTTCGAGAATCTGCCCAACGGCCCGGCCGTGCTGCTGTCGAAGCATCAGTCGGCGTGGGAAACGCTCGCGTTTCCGGCGCTCATGCCGCGCCCGCTGTGCTACGTGTTCAAGCGCGAGCTCTTGTATGTGCCGTTCTTCGGCTGGGCGCTCGGCATGCTGAAGATGGTTCACATCAACCGCAAGGAAGGCAAATACGCGTTCAAATCGGTCACGAACCAGGGCAAGGCCCGCATGGCCGAAGGCGCATGGGTCATCATGTTTCCGGAAGGCACGCGCACGCCGACCGGCAAGCAGGGCAAGTACAAGACCGGCGGCGCGCGCTTCGCGATCGCGAGCGGTGCCCCCGTCGTGCCGATCGCGCACAACGCGGGCCGCGTGTGGCCGCGCAACTCGTTTCTTAAATATCCGGGTATAGTCACGGTGTCGATTGGCAAGCCGATCGACACGACGGGGCTCACGCCCGACGAAGTGAACACGCGCGTCGAACAGTGGATCGAAGCCGAAATGCGCCGCATCGATCCGACTGCCTACAGCGCGGCGGCTAACGATTCCGCCGCCGCGCCCATCTGACGCGCCACGCCCTCGAACTCCGAAGGCGTATTGCGCGAAGCGAAGCCGATGCAGAAGTCTCCTACGCCGCAGCCCGCCGCGGCGCTCGAAAACCGGCAGCTCGATCTCCCGCTCTTCGCCGAGCCGGGGTCGACGTCGTCGTCTCCTTCACCTTCCGCGCCGGGTTCATTGGGCTCAGCGCCGGCCCGGCCGCCCGTCGCGCCGCTCGCGCCGGACGGCAGCAAGCTGCGCAGTCTCGCCATCGGTTCACGCACGCTGCATTACGCGCTCAAGCGTTCCGCGCGCCGCTCGATCGGCTTTGCGATCGACAGCACCGGCCTCACGATCACCGCGCCGCGCTGGGTCACGCTCGCCGATATCGAAACCGCGATCACCGAAAAACAGCGTTGGATTTTTACGAAGCTGATCGAATGGCAAACGCGCGTCGAGCAGCGTGCATTGCCGAAGATCGACTGGCAAGACGGCGCCGAAGTGCCCTACCTCGGTCAGCCGGTGCGCGTGACGCTCGGCGCGCCGCAAGGCATGCTCGCGTTCAGCGCCGAGCACGGCGCGCTGCAATTGCCGCTGCCGTTGCAAGCCGACCCGCAGCAGATCAAGGACCGCGTGCAGGGCTGGCTGCAAGGAGAAGCGAAGCGGCTGTTCGGCGAGCGTCTGGCGATCTACGCGCAGAAGCTGGGCGTCAACTATCGCGCGTATGCCTTGTCTTCGGCGGCGACGCGCTGGGGCAGTTGTTCGAGCGACGGCAAAATCCGCCTGAACTGGCGGCTCATCCACTTTCCGCTGTCGATCATCGACTACGTCGTCGCGCACGAGCTGTCGCATCTGCGCGAGATGAATCACAGTCCGCGCTTCTGGCAGACGGTCGAATCGATTTTTCCGGAATTTCGCGAGGCGCGGCAGACACTGAAGTCGCATCCGCCGGAGCTGTTGCCGACGCTTTGAGGCCGGGTGCTATCTATGCGAGAGCGCTTTCGCGGACTGCAACAGATCGTCGAGCATCACGCCGCGCCTGTCCGGGCTCGTGTCGCGGCCGGTCATGAAACACAGCGCCGCAATCGGCAGTCCCGCACGGTCGCGAATCGGCGCTGCCATACAAAGCCTGAACGCATTCGAGAGTCCTTCGGTGCAGCAGTAGCCTCGTTCTTTTGCGGCCTGCACGTCGTTCAGGAATTCGTCGAATTCGATATTCACCCCGTTGTCGAGGATGAAATCTTCGGCCGGAATGAGCGCGCGAATCTCGTCGGCATTCAGGTGACCTAGCAGCAGACGTCCCGTGGCGGTCCACGGAATCGGCACTCTCACGCCGATGTCCGAACTGATGTTGAATGGCCGGGCACTGTTCTCGGATAACACGACCGTGTACTTGTTGCCTTCCAGCATGCACAGCTGCGTGGTCTCGTCGTACTTCCGTACCAATGCCAGAATGGATTGATGCGCGCGGCTAATCAGATCGTTGTGCGTTGCATAGTCGGACCCGTAGTAGTGCATCTCGCGCCCGAAGAACACGCTCCCATCCGCGGCCGTCTCGAGCCAGCCCACTTCCGCGAGAATCGCGACCAGCTCGTAAATGCTCGAACGCGGCGCGCCAGTCGCCTCGATTAATTCGCGCATGGTCAGCGGGCGTTGGGCGACGTGCAATTGCCGGAACATCGCGATGACGCGATCCACGCCTCTCGCCCGAGACGATTCGGTTACAGCCATGCGTTCACTCCGTAAAGCGTTCATCCGACCGGTTGTCTTTCAAGCGACGTGAGTTTATCCCGCGGCAGACCCGCGAAAGCGACTTTCAGGCCGCGACAGGTCAATGGTCGAGAACTCTGTGCAGAAACTGCCGCGTGCGTTCGTTCGCGGGATTGACGAAGATCTGTTCCGGATCGCCCTGCTCGGCGATGACGCCCTTGTCCATGAAGACGACGCGGTCGGCGGTCTTGCGGGCAAAGCCCATTTCATGCGTGACGACGACCATCGTCATGCCGTCGCGCGCGAGCCCACGCATCACCTCGGTGACCTCGCCGACCAGCTCCGGATCCAGCGCGGACGTCGCCTCGTCGAAGAACATGATGCCGGGCTCGACCGCGAGCGCTCGCGCAATTGCCACGCGTTGCTGCTGACCGCCCGACAACTGGCTTGGATAGTGTGCCGCGCGGTCCGCGAGCCCGACACGGTCGAGTGTCTCCATGGCGCGCTTGCGCGCGTCGTCCGGACTCATGCGGCGTGCCTTGATAAGCGCGAGCGTGACATTGCCGAGCGCGGTCTTGTGAGGAAACAGATTGAACTGCTGGAAGACCATGCCGACATGGCCACGAATCTCTCGCGCCCGGCGCGGATCATGCATGGGCACATCGTTGACCCAGACCTCGCCGGAATCGGTGGTCTCCAATCCCGCCATGATTCGCAAGACCGTGCTCTTACCTGAGCCGGACGCGCCAATGAGCACCAGCACCTCGCCCGAGCGAACCTCGAGATTGATTTCGTTCAACACCCGAGTCGAACCGAATGCTTTGCTGACGCCCGTCAGTGAAATGATGGGTCTGGTTTGGCTTTGGTTACTCACGACAATCTCCTGCGGTCATGGTGGCGCACCCATTGCGAGAGCGGGAAGCACACGGCGAAGTAAATGAGGGCGACGAGTCCGTAGATTTCCACGGGCTTTCCGACCCGGTCGACGATCGCCTGGCCACCATGCATCAACTCGGACATTCCGATCATGCTGACGATCGACGTGTCCTTGATGAGCGACAGATACTGACCGACGAGAGGCGGCAACACGATCTTTCCCGTCTGAGGCAGCACGACGAACGAGAACGACTGAGCCCGCGTAAGACCGAGGATCTGAGATACCTCCCATTGACCTTTGGGTACCGCCTCGATCCCTGAGCGGAAGATTTCGGCGATGTAGGCGCCCTGATAGACGCTCAAGCCGATGACGCCGGCTGCGAAGACGTCGATCGCGTAACCGAAGTACGACACGCCGAAATAGATGAACATCAGCGTGATGAGTACCGGCGTGCCGCGAAACAGCTCCGTATAGAGTCTGGCAATGCGGGCTGTGCCCCACGGTCCGAACGACCGCAAGACCGCGGCGAAAAGGCCGATCAGCGTGCTGCCCGCGATGGACGCAATGGAAAGCAACAGCGTCGTCACCAGACCCTGCAGCAGGATGGAGAAACTGGTTTTCAGCAATTCGACTGACATGATCCAACTCCAATCCGGGAATCAGGCCCGTTTCGTCCGGCGCATAAAGCCGGTCCGGAAACCGGTGCGCGCCGGCATGACGAGGGGAGGATGAAAGATCCGCGCTCCGAGCTGGCCCGCAAGCCAGGACAGTACGTTACTGAGCACGAGATACGCGACGAGCGTCACGCTGAACGTCTGAAGGTAGAGAAGCGTCCGCGAGTTGATCACGGTCGCAGTGCCGGTCAACTCCGGCAACGCAATGGCGGACAGCAGCGACGTACCGAGCAGCAACTGGATCAGGTAGTTGACGATGGCCGGATAGACCGCGCGCGTCGCCTGCGGTAGCACGACCTCGACGAAGATCTGCGCGCGTTCGAGACCGAGAATGCCGGCGGCCTCGAGTTGGCCGCGCGGCACCGACTGTATGCCGGCGCGGAACACTTCCGATAGATAAGCACCGACGTTGACGCCGAGCGCAATGACGCCCGCCCAGTATGCGTCGAGCGAAATACCCGCCGACGGCAGACCGAAGAAAACGATGAAAATCTGCAGGAGAACAGGCGTGTTGCGGATGATTTCAACGTAGCCGCGAGCAATCAACCGAAATGGCGCGAGCGGAGAAACGCTGGCAAGCGCGGTCAACAAGCCGAGGACTAGCGCCAGTACGAATGCCAGCACGGTCACTTGCAACGTCAGCCAGCTCGCGCTCAAAAACTCGGGCACGTAGCCCCACAGAGTGAGCCACTCGTAACTCATCTCACCCTCCGCATCGTTCGGGTTTCAATAGATATCGGCATCTCCCGCTCCTCAAAACTGCGGATTGAGCGGGTAGCGCGGATCGGTGCCGAACCACTTGTTGTAGAGCTGCGCGTTGAGCTTCGACGCATTGACGTTGAAGAGGAACAGATTCAGGTAGTTGAGCCATTCCTGATCGCCGGCCTTGACGCCGAACGCGTTGTATTCGAGCGGGACCAGCGCTTCGTTCGTGACGGCAAGTTCAGGATCGAGCTTGGCCTGATACGCAAGAAAGTTGTTGTCCTCGATCATCGCGTCGGCCTGCCCCTGCTTGACGGCAAGAATCGCGGCCTGCGAGCTGTCGTATTCCTGGATCTTGATCGGGATATTCAGCGAGCGCACTTCGTCGCCATTGGTCGAGCCCTTGACCGTCGCAATCGTGCGACCGCCCATGTCCTTGATCGACTGAACGCCACTATTTTTTCTGACCAGCAGTGCTTCGCTGGCAACCACGTAGGGGGTCGTGAATTCGATTACCTTCGCGCGCTCGAGATTACGCGTGAAGTTGCAGAACACGACATCCACTTTGCTGGTCTGCAGATTCGGAATCCGGTTCGCGCTCGTCGTATTCACGACCTCGAGCTTCACGCCCATCTGCTTCGCGAGTTCCTTCGCGAGGTCCACATCATAGCCGTCTGGTTGGCCATCCTTGTTATAGAACCCGAACGGCGCGAACGTCAGGCAGTCGCCGACGCGCAGCGTGCCTCGCTGCAGCACGGCCTGAAGCGTCGAGGGGGATGCCGCTGCGCTCTGCCCTGGCGTGGCAACCTTGGTGCAGCCGGTGATGGCGAGCAATCCAGCAACAGCGAACAGAAAGGCGGCTTGGGCGCCTCGTTTGGCAAGCTTCATGGCAGGGTCCTAAGCGGAGAAGAGTGGTCCGGAGCGGACGAATCGGCTTCAGCGCCTGTCTGCACGCTCAACGAATTGCCGGGTCACGCATCGATTGTCCGATATATCAGACTGCTATCTGACGAACCGGATTGATGCTGAGTGTTGGACACTAATATCAAACCGGCAACCGCACACAAACCCTTATTGCCCATACTTTTTTGTTCAAATAGATCCGATCGAATTCCACGATGCGCATCGAGTCCGCAGTGGGCCGGGCGGGCGGCGCGGCTTCGGGCTCAAGCTATACGGCAATCATTTACAATTGCCGGAGGTCGACGCATTTATCGACAAACTATCAAAGGAGTCCTCATGCGAATCTTGCATACCATGCTTCGAGTCGGTGATCTGGACGCATCGATCCGGTTCTACACCGAAGTTCTAGGAATGCGCCTGCTTCGAAAGAACGACTACCCGGACGGGAAGTTCACCCTCGCATTCGTCGGTTACGAGGTCGAATCCGAAAGCGCGGCGATCGAACTGACGTACAACTGGGACACGAGCAAGTACGACCTCGGAACCGGCTACGGTCACATCGCCCTCGAAGTCGACGACGCCTATGCGGCATGCGAAGAAGTGAAGAAACGCGGCGGTGTCGTTACACGCGAAGCTGGGCCCATGAAACACGGCACGACTGTCATCGCCTTCGTCGCCGATCCGGACGGGTACAAGATCGAGCTGATACAGAAGAAGGGGCGAGTCGACTGAACGTCCGGTGGCGAGCACGAGTCGCGCTGTCAGCCAGAACGATGAAAACACAGCCCGGCTTCACGTTGCACCCGGCGAATTGACGCCGGGCGAATTCGCCCGGCAATCTTGCCTCGTGCCGACGCCATCAAAAAACGCCGACGACTGACGCTCGGCGTTTTCGCCGCGCACCGGACCGACCGGCTCGCCGTGCACTCTCCCCCTCTTCACCACACCGCCATGAGCACGACCACCGCCTTGCCCGCGCGCCGCACCCCGGATAGCTTCGCGATCCTGTTGATGATCGGCCTGTGCGCAATCTGGGGGCTGCAGCAAGTCGCGATCAAGACCACCAATGCGGCGGTGCCGCCGGTCTTTCAGGCGGGGCTGCGCTCGACGATCGCGGCGCTGCTCGTGTGGGCATGGGCACGCTCGCGCGGCACGCCGCTCTTTCGCGATGACGGCACGCTCGGCGCGGGCCTGCTCGCGGGCGTGCTGTTCGCGGCCGAGTTCGTCTGCATCTTTCTCGGCCTGACGCTGACGAGCGCGTCGCGCATGGCGGTCTTTCTGTACACGGCGCCGTGTTTCACGGCACTCGGCCTGCACTGGTTCGTCGATGGCGAACGCATGCGGCGCATCCAGTGGCTCGGCATTGTCGTCGCGTTCGCGGGGATGGCGCTCGCGTTCGCGGACGGCTTCCTGCACACGGACGCGGGCACGGCTGCAAGCGCGGCCCACGGCTCGACGCTCGCGGGCGCGGCCGGCGATGCGCTCGGCGTGCTCGGCGGCGTCGCGTGGGCCGCGACCACGGTGATCGTGCGCGGCTCGCGGCTCGCGCGGACGAGCGCGAGCAAGACGCTGTTCTATCAGCTGACTGTGTCGGCGGTGGTGCTGCTCGCGCTGGCGCTGGGGCTCGGCGAGGTGCGCGTGGAAAGCGTGACGCCGCTCGCGCTCGCGAGCCTCGCGTATCAAGCCGTGATCGTCGCGTTCGTCAGCTATCTGTTGTGGTTCTGGCTGTTGACGCGTTACATCGCGTCGAGGCTGTCGGTGTTTTCGTTTCTGACGCCGCTGTTCGGCGTCACCTTCGGCGTGCTGCTGCTCGGCGAGTCGTTCAGCGCGCGCTTTCTGATCGCCGCGCTGCTGGTGCTGACCGGCATCGCGCTCGTCAACGCGCCGGCGAAACGGTAAGCGGGCTCGACGGCGGCGCCCTGCCGCCGTCGAGCGTCGAGTCTATTCCGGCGCAGCGGCCGAGCGCACCGCCACCGCCTGCGCCACACTCACGTATTCGGCGACCGGCACGTCCTCCGCGCGGCGTTGCAGATCGAAGCCGAGCGCGTCGAAATCGACGGTGCCGCGCAGCGCGGCAAGCGTGTTGCGCAACATCTTGCGACGCTGCGAGAACGCCGCCGTCACCACCCGGCCGAGCACGCTTTCGTCGACCACCGGCAGTTCGTGCCGCTCGTACGGAATCATCCGCACGATCGCCGAATCCACCTTCGGTGGCGGCTGGAACGACTCGGGCGGCACGTCGAGCTGCTTGTCGATCACGTAGCGGTACTGCAGCATCACCGACAGGCGACTGAACGCCTTCGTGCCCGGCTCCGCCACCATCCGCTCGACCACCTCGTTCTGCAGCATGAAGTGCTGGTCGATCACGCGCTCCGCGAACGTCGCCAGATGAAACAGCAGCGGGCTCGAAATGTTGTACGGCAGATTGCCGACGATGCGCAGCGACGCCTTGTCGCCCGGTGCCGCGAGCGAGCCGAAGTCGAATTCGAGCGCGTCGCCCGCGTGCAGTTCGAGCAGGTTGCCGAACTTCGTCTTCAGACGGCCGATCAGATCGCGGTCGAGTTCGACCGCGTGCAGCGGCGTCTCGGGCGTCGCGAGCCGCTCGATCAGCGGTTCGGTCAGGGCGCCGAGGCCCGGCCCGATCTCGACCATCCGCTCGCCGCGCTGCGGCCGGATCACGTCGACGATCGAATCGATCACGCCCATGTCGACCAGGAAGTTCTGACCGAAACGCTTGCGCGCGAGATGGCCCTGGTGCCGGCCTTGCTGTCTGCTGGTGGACATCGGAGAAACGCTAGAAAGAAAACTGCTTGAGAATGAAAGACGTCACGCTGGAAACACGACGCCACGCGGCGCGTCACGAGCACCGCGACCGCCCACGCTACCCGCGCCTCAGCCCGCGCGACGATGCTGCGCCATCGACACCGCCGTGTCGATCGCGGCCATCAGGCTGCCCGCGTCGGCGCGGCCGGTGCCGGCCAGATCGAGCGCGGTGCCGTGATCGACCGACGTGCGGATGATCGGCAGGCCGAGCGTCACGTTGATCCCTTCGCCGAACGTCGCGAATTTCAGCACCGGCAGGCCCTGGTCGTGGAACATCGCGAGCACGCAGTCGGCTTCGTCGAGATAACGCGGCTGGAACAGCGTGTCGGCCGGATACGGACCGCGCGCGTCGACGCCCTCGCCGTTCACCTGCTGCAACGCCGGCGTGATCACGTCGATTTCCTCGCGGCCCAGATAGCCGTTTTCGCCAGCGTGCGGATTGAGCCCCGTCACGAGGATGCGCGGCGCGGGCAAGCCGAAGTGGTGACGCAGGTCGTGATCGATGATGCGCAGCGTCGCGACGAGGCTTTCGATCGTCAAAGCCGCCGACACGTCCTTCAACGGCAGATGCGTGGTCGCAAGCGCGACGCGCAGCGGCCGCTTGCCGGTGCCCGCGAGCATCATCACGACGCGCGGCGTATGGGTGCGCTCGGCCAGATATTCGGTGTGGCCGGTAAACGGCACACCGGCGTCGTTGATCGTGCTTTTTTGCAGCGGCGCGGTGACGATCGCGTCGAACCTGCCGGCTACCGCGCCGTCGATCGCCGCATCGAGCAGATCGAGCACGTAGCGGCCGTTCGCGGCGTCGAGCTTGCCTGCCTGCGCTGGTGCGCCAAGCGAGTGATGTTCGAGCCGCACGCGCGGGCCCGGCGCGAGCAGCGCCGCCCAATCGACGCCGACCGCGCGCGCGCGCTCAGCGAGCAGTTGCGCATCACCGAGCACGGTGAACTGCGCGTGAGGCCAGTGCGCCGCCGCGCCGGCCAGCGCCTGCGCGGTCAGCTCGGGACCGACGCCGGCGGGCTCGCCGGTCGTGATCGCGATCTGCAGCGGGCGGTGGGTGGGCTGGGCAGCGCTCGTCATCGCATTGGCTCTGTTATTGCACGTTCGCCGTGGCCGGTTTCACTTCGACGTACGCGGTATCGCGCAGCTCGCGCAGCCAGTCGGCATACGCCTGTTCGGCCTTGCGCTGGCCGATGGCCTGACGCGCGAGATCCATCTGCTGCGCAATCGAGCCTTGCGCATCGCGGCGGCCGAGCACCTGAATCAGGTGGTAGCCGTATTCGCTGCGCACCGGCTCGCTGATCTGACCGTCCTGCAGCGAGTTCATTGCGCGCTCGAACTCGGGCACCGTCTCGCCCGGGCTGACCCAGCCGAGGTCACCGCCTTGCGACGACGAGCCGTCCTGCGAGTAGGTGCGCGCGAACTTCGCGAAGTCGCCGCCGGCGGCGATCTGGTTGCGGATGTCGAGCAGCTTCTGGCGTGCCTGCGGTTCGGACAGACCGTCGCCGACGCGCAGCAGAATATGGCGCACGTGCGTCTGCACGAGCTTCGGCGCGTCCGCGCTGGTGCCCTGGCCGGCACGGCGCTCGACCAGACGCACGATCTCGAAGCCGTCGTTGGTGCGGATCAGATCCGGATTGATCTCACCCGGACGCAGTGCCGACGCGGCCTTCACGAACTCGGGCGGCAGCTTCGACGGCGCGAGGAAGCCGAGATCGCCGCCGTTCTTCGACGCGTCCGGCGCCTGCGAATTGGCTTTCGCGAGCTTTTCGAAATCCGCGCCGCCCTTCGCTTCGGCGAGCAAACCCTCGGCCTTCTTCTGCGCCGCCTCGATGTCGGTCTCGGACGCGTTCAGCGGCGCCTTCACGAAAATGTGCTGGACGTGCAGGTCGTTCGTCTGGCCGGCGCCCGGGCCGCGCTGGCTGGCGATATAGTTCGCGACCTCGGCGTCCGTCACTGTGATCTTGCTGTCCACTTCCTTCTCGCGCAGACGCGACAGCGTCAGCTCCGTGCGCGCGTCGCTCGAGAAGGTGGTCCAGGGCACGCCTTGCGCCTCGATGCGCGCGCGGTACATGGCGAGCGACATGTTGTTCGCCTGCGCGAGACGCTCGAGCGTGCGCTGCACGGCCGCGTCGTCGATGGTGATGCCGTCTTCCTTGGCCTTCTGCAGCTGGATGCGCTCGAGCACCATCTGCGTGAGCACCTGCTGGCGCAACTGGTCCGTCGGCGGCACCGGAGCGTTCTGCTGGTTCAGCCGGTGCGCGATCAGACCGACCCGCTCGTCGAGCTCGCGCTGCGTGATGACACCGTTGTTGACCACTGCGGCGATGGTGTCCACCGTCTGGCCGCTATTGCCGCCCAATGCCTGCGCCTGTACCGACGCGACTGGAACGAAGGACGCCGCGGCGACGAGACCCGCCGCGAGTATTGCCAAGCGAAGCTGTTTCATGATTGCCACAGATACTCCAATGATGTCGGGCGCTTCGCCCGTCTTTTCGCAAGCCGTGAATGACCGGGCGAGCGTCATTCGTAGTTGGTGAACCGCGACTCCGGCGGTGGCGGTGGCGGCAACGGCATGTAGCCGGCCACACTGCTGCGGAACGCGGTCATCAGCCCGTTGTCGACGCTCGACAAGCCCTTGAACGTCAACTGCGCCAGAAACCGTGTGCTCGACTGATTCTGTCCCGACGAGTTCAGGCCGTTCGCGTAGCGCTGGATGCCGGCGCCGAGCGTCCAGCAGTCCGCGTCGTATTGCAGGCCGACCAGGCCGTCGACGATACGGTGGCCACCCAGGTCGTAGTTGAACCGGCCGACACCGTACATCCGGTGCGTCAGCGGCCATTGGCCCGAAATCAGCACCTGATTGATCGGCTGGTTGTCGAGCGTGGTGTTGGCGCGCGTGTAGCGGTACGCGACGTTGATGACCTTGCCGCTCGCCGGACTGAACCCGAAGCCGACACTCGTCTTCGTGAGCTGGTTATTGTCCGCATTATATTGGAACGCCGTTTCCGAAGCGAAACCGGCGCCCAGCTTGATCGACGCGCCCGCGATCAGGTCCGAGTGCGTGGCCTGGGTACTGGTCTGGGTCGGCGTCAGCGTAACGCGCTGATCCCGGAAGTAATACTGCTGCGCGATCACGAAGCGCGCGCGCTCGTCGCCGGTGGACGGGTTGATGAAGCGCGTGGTGAGACCGGCGGTCAGGCGGTTCGCGTCGGCGATCCGGTCGTTACCGACGAACGTATTCGGCGTGAAGATTTCCGCGAGACCGAAGTCGGATTCGGCGGTGTCGAACAGCGGCGCGTTGTTCTGGTTGCGGTACGGCGTGTACACGTAGTACAGGCGCGGCTCCAGCGTCTGGATATAGTCCGCGCCGAAAATGCGCACCGAGCGCTCGAACGTCAGTCCCGTGTCGAACGTGAAGGTCGGAATCGACTCGGTGAAATTCTTCTGCGCCCCCGGCACGTTCGCCAGATCGGTGCCGATGTTGTTCAGGTTGTACGACGCAAAGTGCCACTGCACCTTCGGCGTGACGAAGTAGCCCGGCCCCACCACCGAATACGACAGGTACGGGTTGAACACTACCCGCTGGCCTTCGCTCAGATCCGCGGTGGTGATGCGGAAGTTCGTGTAGTCGGCTTCGGCGCCGAAATCGAAGCCGCCGATGTTGTACTTCGCGTACTTGACGTTCAACTGCGGCTGGCGGCCGTACGGCGCGACCGACGGCTCCAGCGTCTGCCAGTGCTGCTCGCGCGCGAGCACGGACCACGGTCCGTTGTTGTAGGTCAACCCGGCTTCCTGCTGATACAGGAGCTGGGTGCCGTTCATGAACTGGTTGACCGACGACGACAGGTCTTCCGGATAGGTGTTGTCCGAAACCTTGTTGTAATAGATGTAGCCGCCGAAGCCGTTACCGAAATTCTGGTTGTGCTGGATGTACAGCGCGTAGCGGTTGGTCTTCGTCAGGCGATCGTCGGGCAGAAATTCACCGGTGATCGACCCGGAATACGTCGGCGACAGATAGCGGAACGTGCTCTGCAACTGCACACCGCGCTTCGAGATCAGACGCGGCGTGACCGTCAGATCGCGATTCGGCGCGATGTTGAAGTAATACGGCACCGACAGCTCGAAACCGTTCGTCGAGCTCAGCGAGAACGTGGGCGGCAACAGGCCGCTGCGCCGATCGCCCGACAGCGGGAACGACAGCCACGGCGACGCGAACACCGGCACGCCCTGGAAGAACAGCACGCTGTTGTAGGCGACGCCTTCGTCCGCGCCGGTGTCGAAATCGAACTCGCTGCCCTTGATGTACCAGGCCGGATTGTCCGTGCACGCGCAGGCCGTGTAGGTGCCCTTCGTGAACACGGAGCGCTCCGCGTCGAGCAGGTCGACGCGCTGCGCGCTGCCCGAGCCGCCCGTCAGCGTGAAGTGGTACTTCGGCGCGGTCATGAAGCCTTCGGTCGAATCGACGCGCAGATGCGCTTCGGGTCCGATGAAGGTATTGCCGGTATTGATCACGTGGACATTGCCGTACGCATCGGCCATGTCCGTGTCCTGATCGTAGTGCAGGGCGTCGGCCTTGATCACGGACGTGTTGTGCCGCACTTCCGCCGAGCCCTTGGCGGCCAGATCCTGGTCGATCGTGCCGCTCGCGTGGTCGCCGAGCACGAAGGTGGCCGGCCGCTGGCCCGTTTGCAACGGATGATCCTCGAGCTGCGGCGCAAGCTGCATGCCCCACGGCGGGTAGACCGCCTGCGGTTGCGCAGCTTCCCCCACCAGCTGGGCGTGCGCAAGCGCGGGCATCAGACCCGGAACGGCGATCAGCGCCGCGACGAGCCGCCTTTTGCGCGGCACTGCTGCACAGGAAGGAGTGGTATCGGAAAGCTGTCTGGGCGGCATGTATCGTTTGGCGAGTCGACCCCTGCGCAAGCTTTCGTCGTCACGATCCACCGCCTGCACACCGCGACCGTTAGAGTCGGCTGCACGTCTGGATTCCAAATTTGCCGAGTGATAAGGCGGGCGGTGAAACGGAGCACGCGAAAGCTGGCGTGTGAGTCGCGTCAAAAAAGTCGTGGGGTATTATATGGCAAGACGTTGTCCCCAAGAATTTGCCGCCGCTTTTCATGACGCTGCCTTCCACCCAAGATTTCACCGACACCCGTCTCTCCCTGCTCAAGGCCTGGCTGCAAGGCCACGCGGCGCGCCATGCGCTCGAGCCCGACACCCTCGTTCCGGCCTCGTCCGACGCCAGTTTCCGCCGTTATTTCCGGCTCGCCGGTAAGGCGGCGCAAGGCAACGGCGCGGCCACGCTGATCGCCGTCGACGCGCCGCCGCCCGAAAAATGCCGCGAATTCGCACAGATCGCGCAATTGCTCGCCGCCGCCGGCGTGCACGTGCCGCGCGTGCTCGAGGTCGACTTCGACGCGGGCTTCATGCTCGTCACCGATCTCGGCACCGCGTCGTATCTGGGTGCGCTGACCGACGCGCAGGCCGCGGGCGACACGCGCGCGGCTCGCGCGCTGATGCGCGACGCGCTCGACGCGCTGATCCGCTGGCAGCTCAGCTCGCGCGAAGACGTGCTGCCGCCGTTCGATGAAGCGTTCCTGCACCGCGAGATGGAGCTGATGCCCGAGTGGTTCATCGGCCGGCACCTTGGCCGCGAGGTCGATGCCGCCACGCGCGCGCTGCTCGATCGCACGTTCGCGCTGCTGATCGCAAGCGCGCGCGCGCAGCCGCAAAGCTTCATGCTGCGCGATTTCATGCCGCGCAATCTGATGATCGCCGAGCCGAACCCAGGCGTGCTCGACTTCCAGGACGCGGTGTACGGGCCGATCACGTACGACGTCGTGTCGCTGCTGCGCGACGCGTTCCTCAGCTGGGACGAGGAGTTCGAGCTCGACTGCTTCGCGTACTACTGGGAGCGCGCCAAAAAAGCCGGCCTGCCGGTCGATGCCGATTTCGGCGAGTTCTACCGCCAGCTCGAATGGATGGGGCTGCAGCGGCACATCAAGGTGCTCGGCCTGTTCTGCCGCATCAACTACCGCGACGGCAAGGCGCATTACATGAACGACCTGCCGCGCTTCATCGGCTATGCACGCAAGGTGGCGGAGCGTTACGCGCCGCTGCGCGGGTTCGCGAAACTGCTCGACGACCTCGACGGCCGCGCGCAGGAAATCGGCTACACCTTCTGACCGATGACGATGTCCGTAAAGAAAGCGATGATTTTCGCCGCGGGCCGCGGCGAGCGCATGCGTCCGTTGACCGACGCGTGCCCGAAGCCCTTGCTCGAAGTGGGCGGCAAGCCGCTGATCGTATGGCAGATCGAACGGCTCGCGCGGGCCGGCATCCGTAGCATCGTGATCAATCATGCGTGGCTCGGCGCGCAGCTCGAAGCCGCCCTCGGCGACGGTTCGCGCTGGCAGGTCGAGCTGCGCTATTCGCCCGAGCACGAGGCGCTGGAGACCGCGGGCGGCATCGCGCAGGCGCTGCCGCTACTGACCGACGACGGCGCGGATCAGTTGTTCGTCGCGGTGGCCGGCGACGTGTACACCGATTACGACTACGCCGCGCTGCACGCGCACGCCGGCCGGCTGAAGGCGCTGCCCGAGCCCGGCATGCATCTGGCGATGGTGCCGAATCCGGGATTTCACCCAAACGGCGACTTTGGTCTCGTCGACGGCGTGCTGTCGCTCGACGCGCAGCCGCGCCTCACGTTCGGCAGTTTCGGTCTGTACGACACGCGCATGTTCCGCGATCTGCCGCGCGGCACGCGGCGCGCGCTGAGCCCGTATTACCGCGCGACCATCGCGCGTGGGCTCGCGAGCGGCGAGCTGTACGAAGGCTTGTGGGAGAACATCGGCACCCAGGCGCAGCTGGAAGCGCTCGATCGGCTGCTGCGCGCGCGCTGAGCTTTACTTCGCCGGGCTCTCACCTGCCCCGACTGCTTCCGCTCTTTCCACCGCATCCGTGGTGTGCGCGGCGCGCTGCTGCAGCGCCCACATCTGCGCGAACAAACCGTTCGCGCGCAACAGCTCCGCGTGCGTGCCGCGCTCGACGATGCGCCCTTTGTCCATCACGATGATCTGCTGCGCGTGCACGACCGTCGACAGCCGGTGCGCGATGATCAGCGTCGTGCGTTCGCGCGCGATCAGGTCGAGCTCATGCTGGATCGCGCGCTCGGAGCGTGAATCGAGCGCGGACGTCGCTTCGTCGAACAACAGGATCGGCGGATTCTTGAGTATGGTCCGCGCGATCGCGACGCGCTGCTTTTCGCCGCCGGACAGCTTGAGCCCGCGCTCGCCGACCGGCGTGCCGTAGCCCTTCGGCAGACTCTCGATGAACTCGTGGATATGCGCGGCGCGCGCCGCCGCGATCACTTCGTCGCGCGTCGCCGACGGCCGACCGTACGCGATGTTGTAGTAGATCGAGTCGTTGAACAGCACCGTGTCCTGCGGCACGATGCCGATCGACGCGCGCAGCGAATCCTGCGTGACGTCGCGAATATCCTGCCCGTCGATGCGAATCGCGCCGCCCGTCGTGCGGTCGAGATCGTAGAAGCGGAACAGCAGCCGCGCGAGCGTCGACTTGCCCGAGCCGCTGTGACCGACCACCGCCGTCGTCGTGCCGGCCGCGATCGTGAAGCTCACGCCGTGCAGAATCTGCCGCGAAGGCTCGTACGCGAAGCTCACGTCGTCGAAGCGCACCTGCGCGCCGCTCACTTGCAAAGCCACCGCATTGGGTGCGTCGGGCACTTCCCGCGGTGCGCCGAGCAGCGAGAACATGCGGTCCATGTCGGTCAGGCTCTGCTTCAGCTCGCGATAGACCACGCCGAGAAAATTCAACGGAATATACAGCTGCAGCATGAACGTGTTGATCAGCACCAGGTCGCCGAGCGTCAGACGCCCGGCCATCACGCCCTGGGTCGCGCGCCACAGGATGAACACGAGCCCCGTGCCGATGATCGCCTGCTGCCCGAAGTTCAGCGCCGACAGCGAACGCTGCGACTTGATCGCCGCCGCGCGATAGCGCTTCAGGTTCTCGTCGTAGCGGCTCGCTTCCCACTCCTCGTTGCCGAAGTACTTGACGGTCTCGTAGTTGAGCAGCGAGTCGATCGCGCGCGAATTCGCCTTCGAATCGAGCTCGTTCATCGTGCGGCGAAAGTGCGTGCGCCACTCGGTGACCTTCACCGTGAACGCGATGTACACCGCGAGCGCGACGAACGTGACGATCGCGTAATAGGCCTCGTATTTGACGACGAAAAAGCCGAGCACGAGACCGACTTCGACGAGCGTCGGCAGGATGCTGTACAGCGAATAGGAAATCAGCTGCGTGATGCCGCGCGTGCCGCGTTCGATATCGCGCGACATGCCGCCCGTCTGCCGCTCCAGATGAAAGCGCAGCGACAGTCCGTGCAGATGGCGGAATACTTTCAGCGCGAGTTGGCGCACCGCGCTTTCGGTCACTTTCGAAAACAGGATTTCGCGCAGCTCGGTGAAAAACGACGTGGACAGCCGCGCCACCGCATACGCGACCACCAGCAGGCCGACGCCGCCGAGCAGCACGATGCCGGGCGCGTCCTGCGCGCGGCCGAGCGCGGTCAGATGCCGGACCGACGCGAGACTGTCGACGATGCGCTTCATCACGATCGGCACGCCGAGGTTCGCGACCTTCGCGCCGATCAGGCAACTGAGCGCGAAGCTGACTCGCCATTTGTAGGTGGCAAGGTATGGCAGCAGCGACAGGATCGTTTGCCAGTCGTTGCGGGGTGCGGTGGAAATCGGCGAGGGTTCGGACGAAGGAGCGCGGCGCATAAATCGTGGGGAGAGTGTGGAGCTGCCGGAGTTCGCAGCGGCGCGCGGCGCGCGCGCTTCGCTGGGTGCTTTCCCGTACAATTCCTGATCTTTCCATTGTCGCAGAAGCCGACTGGCGGCGCTTTGCATGGCCTACTGTCGAACTGGCCCAGCCATTGCGTCAATGCGCGTCAATACACTCGAACACGTTTCCCAAGGATGTCCCGATGACCGATCTTCTTCAACTTCCGTCCAAGCCGTGCGCGCTGCGCGTCATGCCGCAGCCATCGGACGCGAACATTCATGGCGACGTGTTCGGCGGCTGGATCATGGCGCAGGTCGACATCGCCGGCTCGATTCCGGCAAGCCGTCGCGCGAATGGGCGGGTCGCGACGATCGCGGTTAATTCTTTCCTGTTCAAGCAACCGGTGTTCGTCGGCGATCTGCTGAGCTTTTACGCGGATATCGTGAAGACCGGCAATACGTCGGTGACAGTGTCGGTCGAGGTCTATGCGCAGCGGTTGAGGCTCTCGCAGGAAGTCGTCAAGGTCACGGAAGCGATCCTCACCTACGTCGCCACCGACAGCGACCGCCGTCCGCGCGCGCTGCCCGCGCTGGACTGAGCCGGCGAGGATGCTTAAGCTAGCGATTCCACGCGTCACGCGCCGCGCCACCCGCTAGCCGTTCCAGCCGATCAGCGCACGAGGCCCGGGGCGCCCCCATAGTCGCTCTTCTCATGGAAACGAGATGAAACTGATCGGAATGCTCGACTCGCCCTACGTGCGGCGCGTCGCCATCTGCATGAAGCTGCTCGCGCTCGACTTCGAACACGAGTCGATTTCGGTATTCCGCACCTACGACCAGTTCGCGAAGATCAATCCGGTCGTCAAGGCGCCGACGCTCGTCGCCGACAACGGCGCGATCCTGATGGACTCGACGGTGATCCTGCAGTATCTGGCAACGCTCGCCGGCCCCACCCCGCTGTTCCCGACGCAGGCCGACGCGGCGTTGCGCGCCGCGCGTCTGACGGGTCTCGCGCTCGCCGCGTGCGAAAAGAGCGTGCAGATCGTCTACGAGCGCAATCTGCGGCCTCAGGAGAAGCAGCATGAACCGTGGGTCGAGCGCGTGCGCGCGCAACTGCTCGCCGCCTATGCCGAACTCGAACGCGAGTTGGGCGAAGGGCCGCTGCCCGACACGCAGCGGCAGTTCAGCGCGGCGGACGTGGCCGTCGCCGTAGCCTGGCAGTTCACGCACATGATGCTGCCGGAGGCGGTCAGCAAGGCCGATCATCCGCGGCTCGAGAACTTTTCCGCGTTCGCGGAAAGCCTGCCGGTGTTCAAGGACACGCCGGCTCAGTGACCGGCGTTGGACGCGGCACGCGGCGACACGCGGCGACACGCGGCGACGCCCGTCGCCGCGTCACGCTCGCCTCACGCCGGCTCCAGCTCCGGCACCAACCCGCCGTGCAGCAGTTCGGAAATCGCTTCCGTCGATAGCGGCTTCGCGAAATAGAAGCCCTGCATTTCGTCGCACGCGCGTTCCTTCAGGAAGGCGAGTTGCGCCGACGTTTCCACGCCCTCGGCGATCACCTGCAACTTCAGCGAATGGGCGAGCGCGATGATCGCCGACGTGATCGTCTCATCGTCGCCCGATACGCCGATATCCGACACGAACGAGCGGTCGATCTTCAAGCGGTCCACCGGGAAGCGCTTCAGATAGCTGAGGCTCGAATAGCCGGTGCCGAAGTCGTCGATCGCGAGACCGATGCCGAGCGCGTGCAGTTCGTTGAGCATCGACACCGCTTCTTCCGCGTTGCGCATGATCGTGCTTTCGGTCAACTCGAGTTCGAGGTACTTCGGTTCGAGTCCGGTCTCGTCGAGCACCTGCATCACGAGCTTCGCGATGTCACGCTGCTGGAACACCCGCGCCGACAGATTCACCGACACGCGCGCCGGCGGCAAGCCCTGATCCTGCCACGCCTTGTTCTGCCGGCACGCCTCGCGCAGCACCCACTCCGACAGCGGCCCGATCAGCCCGCTTTCCTCGGCGAGCGGAATGAACGACGACGGCAGCACGAGCCCGACCTCGGGATCGTGCCAGCGCACCAGCGCCTCGATGCCGACGATCTGTCCGCTGCCGATATCGACCTGCGGCTGATAGTGCAGCAGGAACTCGTTGTCGCGCAGCGCGCGGCGCAGGCGTCGTTCGAGATTCAGGCGCGCGCCCGCGCTCGCATTCATCTCCGGCTGATAGAACTGGAACGTGTTGCGCCCCATGTCCTTCGCGCGATACATCGCGACGTCGGCCTTCTTCATCAGCGTTTCGGCATCCTCGCCGTCCTGCGGGAACAGGCTCGCGCCCATGCTGCAGCCGACGTACAGCTCGGTGCCGTCGAGCCACACCGGCTCGGCGATCGACGCGCGCACGCGCTCCATCCACGTGATCAGCGATTGCTCGTCGACGGTGTCGGTCATCACGATCACGAACTCGTCGCCGCCGTGGCGCGCAACCGTGTCGCTGGTGCGCGAGCAGCGCGCGAGCCGTTCGGCGACCACCCCGAGCAGCCGGTCGCCGACGCTATGGCCGAGGCTGTCGTTGACGTTCTTGAAGCCGTCGAGATCGAGGAACACGACCGCGACGCCCGAATGATGCCGCTGCGCGACGACGAGCGCATGTTCGAGCCGGTCGCGCAGCAGGTTGCGGTTCGGCAGCCGCGTAAGGCCGTCGTAGTTGGCCTGGTATTCGAGCTGCTCCTGATAGCGGATCAGCTCGGTCACGTCGTTGATGACGCCGATATGATGGGTGATCACGCCTTCCGCGTTCGGCACCGGCGCGATGAACAGCTGATTCCAGAACAGCGCGCCGTCCTTGCGATAGTTGCGCACCACCGCGCTGACCTCGCGATTCGCCGCGAGCGCCTCGCGGATCAACGCGACGCCTTCCTGGTCACGGTCGTCGCGTTGCAGCACGCGGCAGTCGTGGCCGATCACCTCGGCGGGATCGTAGCCGGTGATGCGCATGAACGCCGGATTCACGTATTCGATCAGATTGCCCGACGGCGACGGCGCGGTGATCAGGATCGCGTTGACGCTCGCGTCGAGCGCCCGGCTTTGCAGACGCAGCGCGAGATCGGCGCGCTTGCGCTCGGTGATGTCGGTGTACGAGCCGAGCACGCCGATCACCTGACCGCCGCCGTCGGTGAAGGGCAGCTTGCTCGTGACCGTCGTGCGGTGCACGCCGTCGATCACGAAGTCGACCTCGAAGTTCATCTTGGGCACGCCGGTGCTCACGACTTCGCGATCGTGCTCGGTCAACAGGTCGGCGAACGCGCGCCACGCCAGGTCGGCGTCGCTCTTGCCGACCACCTGCTCGGGATACGCGAGCCCCGCGTCGCGCGCGAACGCCATGTTGCAGCCGAGATAGCGCGAGTTCAGGTCCTTCCAGAAGATGCGCTGCGGAATGTTGTCGATCACCGCTTCGAGCATCTGATTCGAGCGCTGCGCTTCGGCTTCGGCGTTGATCTGGTCGGTCACGTCGTCCGCCAGCACGAACGAGGCGTCGCGGCCCATGAAGTTCAGTGCGTGATAGGACACGTTGACGCTGAGGATCGAGCCGTCCTTGCGCCGATGCCGCCAGATGCCCGCCATCGTGTGGCTCTGGCGGAGGTCGGCGCTACGCTGCAAGTGCGTCTCCAGTCGGCCGATTTCCGAGTTCGGGCGGATCGCGCGGATCGTCATGCCGAGAAACTCGTCTTCCGTGTAGCCGTATTGCTGGATCGCGGCCTTGTTGACGGCGAGAAAGCACAGCGTGTCGCGATCGAAGATGTACATCGGCACGGTGTGATCGTCGAACAGGCTGCGAAAACGCTCGTCGTTGCGCACCAGCGCGCGGGCGCTGCGCAGTTTTTCGCGAGCGCTGTTCTCGCGCACGCCGAACGTGAGGAACAGCAGCACGCTGCCGGTGAGCATCGTCACGAGCAGCACGAACATCGCGCGCTCGCTGTCGCTCGCCGATGCCGCGAGCGAGGTCTGCAACGAGCGGTTTTCCTCGCTGCGCAACGTGGCGAGCGCGGCTTCGACACGCTCTGGCGCGGGGGCAAGATGCGAGTTCGACGGCGCAGGGTCGAGGGATGCCTCGAATGGCGCGTCGAGGGGGGCCGCGCCTGGCGCTTCGGTCGATGCCGCGTGCGCCGCCCCCGACGCCGCGCTTGCCGCTCCGGGCAGGTCACTCGCCTGGTTGCGCAGCGTGTCCTCGAGATCGTGCTGCAACGCGTGCCGCGCCGCGCTCAGGCTGGCGAGCGCCCCCAACATGTACGGCTCGCTCGCGAGCTCGTCGCGCAGTGATTGCTCGCGGCTCGCGAGTGTGTTCGTCATCGAAGCGGCCGCGTCAGGCGGCACCGGCTTGCCCGATTCTTTCAGGCGGTGCAGAGCGGCGAGCGCGTTATCGAGCGCGGCGTGATACGCATCGAGGTTCTGGCGCACGCTGGTCGAGCGCGCGAGGCGCGCATCGGCGTCGCGCTGCCCGCGAATCTGCGTGTACGCGACGAACGCGTTTGCACCGACCGCGACGACCACGACCGCAATATTGATCAGCAGTCGCTTCGATAGAAAAGGATTCATGGGTTCCGAACGTCAATCGTTCCGAGGGCGGGAGAGCGCGCTCGCTGCCGGTGCGTCGGGCCGCACCGATGCAAGTCTTTTACGCGCCATCCTTTGGATATCGGCAGCGATCGGAAGCGGGTTGAGGGTCGGCGTGAAAAAAATCTGATGATTGGGGGCAACGCTGCGAGTTGGTGGGGGCGCCTGGCTGGGAGCGGCTGGCTGGGAGCGGCTGGCCGGCCGCGCCTAGCCGGCCGCGCCTAGCCGGCCGCACCTAGCCGGCCGCTCCAAATTCCTTCATCGCCGGGACGAAATCGTGGCTCGCCTCGGGCTTGCGCGACAGCTTCGCGAGCACATAGCGCTTGAAAGGTTCGAGCTCGGCCCAGCGCGCGACGCTCGGCGCGGCGAGACCGGCCAGCCCCGCCTGATGCGCGACACCGTCGGGCACGCTGTCGGTTTGACGCCAGGCCGGCGACTCCTCCGGCGTAAACCACTCCGGTTCGACGTTCGCGTGCGTGCGCAGCATCTCGAACAGCGCGTGATCGAAATTCGGTTCGATCTGCGTGTCGTCTTCGACCGGGAAACGCGCGAGCAGCTTGCGATCTTCGAGCGGCAATTGCTGCCACTGCGCGAGCGTGATGCGCAGCCCGAAACGGTCGAGATTGAAGCGCACCGACATCGGGATATAAGTGAAATTCTCCGAAGACGCGACTTCGAAGTCGAACAGAAGCGGTGCTTCGTTGAGTCCCATGTCAGTGCTCCTTGTCGGTGGCGGACAGCGTGCGGGCGTCGCTTGAGGTATTTTAGAACCTTATTCGCGCGACGGCGCCCCGCGCGGCGGCCGCCGCGAAGCATACGGCGAGGCCGGCGCACCCTTTGACGCGCGGCATGATACAGGAGTGAAGCAGCTTGAACGGACAGCAAAACGGGCGCCAAACCGGGCGGGCGAACGGCCAGCCCCACGCCCTCGACAGCGACGAACAACCCGGCGCGGTGCAACTCGAAGTGCGCCGCCATCGCGGCGCGGCGGTTGAAACCGCCACCGATCACGTCGGCCAGGAGTGGCCGGTCGCGCTCGTGTTCAACGGCATCTCGCACGCGGTGATGATGTGCACGCCGCGCGATCTCGAAGCGTTCGCGGTCGGCTTCGCGATTTCGGAGGGGATCGTCGAGCGCGGCAGCGACATTCAGGACATCGAGGTCGAATTGCACGGGCACGGCGAGCTGCCGCATGCCGAGGTGCAATTGCAGGTCGTGCAGCAGGCGTTCACCGGTTTGAAGGAAAAGCGCCGCGCGCTCGCCGGGCGCACCGGCTGCGGCGTGTGCGGCATCGAAAGCATCGATCTGCTGGATCTGAAACCGCAGCGTGTACCCGACACTGGCTTCTTGCAGCGGCTCGCGCCCGATGCGATCGCACGCGCCGCGCGCGCGCTGCCCGAGCACCAGGCGCTCACTCGTTTGACGGGCGGCCTCCACGCGGCCGCGTGGTGTGATGCGCAAGGCGCGATCCACTCTGCGTTCGAGGACGTCGGCCGCCACAACGCGCTCGACAAGCTGATCGGCCAGCTCGTGCTCGACCGCGCCGATACGCGCGACGGTTTCGTGTTTCTGTCGAGCCGCGCGAGCTACGAGCTGGTGCGCAAGGCCGCGCGCGTCGACGTGCCGATGGTCGCGACGATCTCGGCGCCGTCGTCGCTCGCGATTGCGATCGCGCGTGAGGCGGGCGTGCGGCTCGTGAGCTTCTGCCGCGAAGGCAGCTACGTCGATTACGACACGTGGCAGCAGCAAGCTTGAGCAATTGAAGCGGCGCAGCGACGATTCACGGCTAACCCACCCGAAGCCCGCCAGCGTCGCCCCCCTCAGTCGAACCGCCGGAAATCCGGCTTGCGCTTCTCGAAGAACGCCTTGAACGCCTCGCGCGCTTCGGGCGCAAGCAGCATCTTGCCGAAATGCACGGCTTCCTCGGTCATCTGCGTCTGCAGTTCCTGCTGGCTCGCGCGCTTCATCAGGCTCTTCGTCACGCGCAACGACGACGCCGGCAGCGCCGCCAGCTTCGCGGCCTGCGCCGCCGCGAACGCGTCGACTTCGCCCGCCGGCAGCACGCGATTCACGAAGCCCATGCGGTGCGCTTCGGCCGCGTCGAACGCCTCGCCGAGCAGCAGTTTTTCCGCCGCCGCCTGGTAGCCGGCCACGCGCTGCAGCAACAGGCTCGACGCTGCTTCCGGGCACAGCCCGAGCTGCGTGAACGGCAGCGAAAAGCTCGCGGTGTCGGCCGCGTAGACCAGATCGCAATGCAGCAGCAGCGTCGTGCCGACGCCGACCGCCGGCCCCGCGACCGCCGCCACCACCGGTTTTTCCGCCGAACATAGCGCGCGCAGGAATTGGAACACCGGCGGGGTTTCGCCAACCGGCGGCGACTTCATGAAGTCCTCGAGATCGTTGCCCGCGCTGAATATGCCCGCGCTGCCGCGAATCAGGATCGCGCGCACCGACGCGTCGCCCTGCGCGTCTACGAGCGCGTCGGCCATCGTCTGATACATCGCGGCCGTGAACGCATTTTTCCTGCCGGGCCGGTTGAAGCTGATGGTCAGCACCGCGTCGGCGCGCTCGACCAGAATATCCGTCGTCATCCCGTTCATCTCCTTGTGCTCCTGCTGAATGTAGAAACGGTTCGCAAGCCGCGCGGCCTGCGAACCGTTGCGCGGTCCCTGGTGGATCACAGAAGGATCCCCCGTTCGATCAGCGGCTCACAGACGCTCGATGATGCCCGCCGCGCCCATGCCGGTACCGACGCACATCGTCACCATGCCGTACTTGTAGTTGCGGCGGCGCAGGCCGTGCACCACGGTCGCCGCACGAATCGCGCCGGTCGCGCCGAGCGGATGGCCCAGTGCGATCGCGCCGCCGAGCGGGTTGATCTTCGACGTATCGAGGCCGAGGTCCTGGATCACCGCGAGCGACTGCGCGGCGAACGCCTCGTTCAGCTCGATCCAGTCGAGGTCGTCCTGCTTCAGGCCGGCGGCTTTCAGCGCGGCCGGAATCGCTTCCTTCGGGCCGATGCCCATGATTTCCGGCGGCACGCCGCGCACCGCGAAGCTGACGAAGCGCGCGAGCGGCGTCAGGTTGAACTGCTTGAGGATTTTTTCCGACACGACGATCAACGCGCCCGCGCCGTCCGACGTCTGCGAGCTGTTGCCGGCCGTGACCGAGCCTTTGTTCGCGAACACCGCGCGCAGCTTCGCGAGGCCTTCCATCGACGTGTCCGCGCGCGGACCTTCGTCGAGCGACACCTCGCGCGTTTTCACGTTGATCTCGCCGGTCGCGAGATCGGGCACGCGATCGACGATCGTGTACGCGGCGATTTCGTCGTCGAATTCGCCGGCTTGCTGCGCGGCCATCGCGCGGCGGTGCGATTCGACCGAGAACGCGTCCTGCGCTTCGCGGCTGATCTTCCAGCGCTCGGCGACTTTCTCCGCGGTCAGGCCCATGCCGTACGCGATGCCGACGTCTTCGTTGCGATCGAATATATGCGGCGACAGCGACGGCTTATTGCCCATCATCGGCACCATGCTCATCGATTCGCAGCCGCCCGCGATCATCGCATCCGCCTCGCCGACGCGGATGCGGTCAGCGGCCATCGCGAGCGCGGTCAGACCCGACGCGCAGAAGCGGTTCACCGTGACACCGCCGACCGTGTTCGGCAGACCGGCCAGCAGCGCGCCGATTCGCGCGACGTTCAGGCCCTGCTCCGCTTCCGGAATCGCGCAACCGACGATCGCGTCTTCGATCACGCCGGTGTCGAGGCCGGGCACCTGAGCGACGGCCGACCTGATCGCGTGAACCAGCAGCTCATCCGGACGTGTGTTCCTGAACATGCCGCGCGGCGCTTTGCCGATCGGCGTACGGCTCGCGGCGACGATGTATGCGTCTTGCAATTGCTTTGCCATTTGGGAATCTCCTTTGTCGACCAGAGTTGGCCAAAGCTCTTACTCTGGTCCCATGCACATTGTGCGGTCGCCGCTTAGTTGCGCACCGGCTTGCCGGTCTGCAGCATGCCCATGATCCGTTCCTGCGTCTTCTGCGTGCCGAGCAGCTCGACGAACGCGCGACGCTCGAGTTGCAGCAGCCATTCTTCGTCGACGAGGCTGCCCGCTTCGACGTCGCCGCCGCACACCGCTTCCGCGATGCGGCTCGCGATCAGGAAATCGTGCTCGCTGATGAAGCGGCCGTCGCGCATGTTGACGAGCGACGCCTTGATCGTCGAGATCGCCGAGCGGCCCGCGACCGGCACCTGGGTCGCGCGCAGCGGCGCACGGTAGCCCGCCGCGGCGAGCGCGCGCGCTTCCTTCTTCGCGACGTCGAGCAGTTCGAACACATTGAAGACGATCGTGTCGGAAGGCTTCAGGTAGCCCATCGCGCGGGCATCGAGCGCGGAGGCCGACACCTTCGCCATCGCCGCGTTCTCGAACGACTTCTGCAGGAACTTCAGCAGATCGTTCGTCGCGCCGACCTGGCTTGCGGCTTCGGCCGCGCGCAGCGCCGCTTCCTTCAGGCCGCCGCCCGCCGGCACGAGACCCACGCCGACTTCGACGAGACCCAGATAGCTCTCGATGTGCGCGACGCGCTTCGCGCTGTGCAGTGCGAGCTCGCAGCCGCCGCCGAGCGCGATGCCAGAGATCGCCGAGATCACCGGCACGTTCGCATACTTGACGCGCAGCATGCCCTGCTGGAAATTCTTCACGAACGGCTCGATGCCCTTCGCGCCGCCCATCATGAACGCGGGCATCGCTTCTTCGAGGTTCGCGCCCGCCGAGAACGGACCGCCCGGCGTGCCGAGCTTCAGCGATGTGGGCTGCCACACGACGAGGCCCTTGTAGTCCTTCTCGGCCAGTTCGATCGCCTGCGTGAGCCCTTCGATCACCGCCGGTCCGATCGTGTTCATCTTGCTCTTGAACGACACGATCAGCACGTCGTCCTCGCCCGCGCGATCGTCGACCCATGCGCGCACCGCATCGGTCTCGAACAGCGTCTTGCCGTAGGTCTTCGGATCGGCGCCGGTTTCGCCGACGAGCGGCGCGCGGAACACCTGCTTGCGGTACACGTCGAGCGACGAGCGCGGCACGAAGGTCTGCGTGGCCGGTGACCACGAGCCATCGGCCGTGTGCACGCCGCCCTTCTCGTCAACCGCGCCTTCGAGCACCCACGACGGCAGCGGCACGTTGGCGAGCGCCTTGCCCGCCGCGATGTCTTCCTGCACCCATTCGGCGACCTGCTTCCAGCCGGCCGTCTGCCAGCCTTCGAACGGACCTTCGTTCCAGCCGAAGCCCCAGCGGATCGCGAGATCGACGTCGCGCGCATTGTCGGCGATCGATTCCAGATGGACGGCGATGTAGTGATAGACGTCGCGGAAGATCGACCACAGGAACTGCGCCTGCGGGTGCTGCGTTTCGCGCAACAGCTTCAGACGCTCGGCAGCCGGACGCTTCAGAATGCGGCCGACGAGTTCGTCTGCCTTCCCGCCGCCGTCGATATATGCACCCGTGTTCGGATCGAGCACCTTGATCGCCTTGCCTTCCTTCCTGTAGAAGCCGGCGCCGGTCTTCTGGCCGAGCGCGCCCTTCTGCACCAGTTCGGCGAGCACGGCCGGCATTTCGTAGACCGGCAGAAACGGATCGTCCGGCAGCGTGTCCTGCATCGTCTTGATCACGTGCGCCATCGTGTCGAGACCGACCACGTCGGCGGTGCGGAACGTCGCCGACTTCGCGCGGCCGAGGCGCGCGCCGGTCAGGTCGTCCACTTCGTCGAAACGCAGGCCGAACTTTGCGGCTTCGGCAATAACCGCAAGGATCGAGAACACGCCGACGCGGTTCGCAATGAAGTTCGGCGTATCTTTCGCGCGCACGACGCCCTTGCCGACCACGCTGGTCAGGAAGGTTTCGAGCTGATCGAGAATTTCCGGACGCGTCGTCGCGGTCGGGATCAGTTCGACCAGATGCATGTAGCGCGGCGGATTGAAGAAGTGCACGCCGCAGAAGCGCGCCTTCAGTTCGTCCGCGAAACCTTCGGACAGTGCGGTGATCGACAGCCCCGACGTGTTGGTCGCGAAAATCGCGTTCGGGCCGATGTGCGGCGCGACCTTCTTGTACAGGTCGTGCTTCCAGTCCATGCGTTCGGCGATCGCTTCGATCACGACGTCGCACCCGGCGAGCTTGTCGATGTCGTCGTCGTAGTTCGCGGGCTGGATGTATTGCGCGTCGTCCTTCACGCCGAACGGCGCCGGCGACAGCTTCTTCAGATTTTCGATCGCCTTCAGCGCGATCCCGTTCTTCGGGCCTTCCCTGGCGGGCAGGTCGAACAGCAGCACGGGCACCTTGGCGTTGATCAGGTGCGCGGCGATCTGCGCGCCCATCACGCCGGCGCCGAGCACGGCTACCTTGCGAATGATCAGATTGCTCACGTCGTTTCTCCGGAGAGTTGTGCGATGGCGCGAAGCGTCAGCCATGCTTCGCGCGATGTGTGTGGCCTCGCTCGATGTGCGAGCGTCAGAACAACGCTTCTTCGACGTCCATCATCGGCTTCGAACCGGCGCGCGCCTGGCGGATCGTCATCGCCGTTTCGGGCAGCAGCTTCGCGAAGTAGAAGCGCGCGGTCGCGAGCTTCGCCTTGTAGAACGGATCGCCCGATGCCTCCTTGTCCAGCGCGATACGAGCCATGCGCGCCCAGAAGTACGAGAACACCAGATGGCCGACCGTGCGCAGATACGGCACGGCCGCGGCGCCGACTTCGTCCGGGTTCTGCATCGCCTTCATGCCGATTTCCATCGTCAGTTTCTGCACCTTTTCGCCGATCTCGGCGAGCGGGTTCACGAACTCCTGCATCTCCGGCTTGATGCCTTCGGCTTCGACGAATTCGGCGACGAGCTTGCCGAACTTCTTCATCTTCGCGCCCATGTCGCCGAGCACCTTGCGGCCGAGCAGGTCGAGCGACTGGATGCCGTTGGTGCCTTCGTAGATCATGTTGATGCGCGCGTCGCGCACGTACTGCTCCATGCCCCATTCGGCGATGAAGCCGTGGCCGCCGTAGATCTGCATCGCGTGATTGGTGCCTTCGAACGCGTTGTCCGACAGGAACGCCTTCAGGATCGGCGTGAGCAGCGCGACCAGGTCGGCGGCTTCCTTGCGCTCGGCTTCGTCGGCGTGCGACAGCTCCTTGTCGATCTGCAGCGCCGACCAGTACGAGAACGCGCGGCCGGCTTCGGCGTAGGCCTTCTGCGTGAGCAGCATGCGGCGCACGTCCGGATGCACGATGATCGGATCGGCGGCCTTTTCCGGCGCCTTCGGGCCGGTCAGCGAACGCATCTGCAGCCGCTCTTTCGCGTACGTGAGCGAGTTCTGATATGCGACTTCGGTGAGACCGAGGCTTTGCATGCCGACGCCGAGACGCGCGGCGTTCATCATGACGAACATCGCGTTCAGGCCCTTGTTCGGCTCGCCGACCATCCAGCCCTTCGCGTTGTCGAGATTGATCACACAGGTCGCGTTGCCGTGGATGCCCATCTTGTGCTCGATCGAACCGCACTTCACGCCGTTGCGCTCACCGGGCTCGCCCGCTTCGTTCGGCACGAACTTCGGCACGATGAACAGCGAAATCCCCTTGGTGCCCTTCGGCGCATCCGGCAGACGCGCGAGCACGAGGTGAACGATGTTCTCCGCCATGTCATGCTCGCCGCTCGAAATGAAAATCTTCGTGCCGCTGATCGAGTACGAGCCGTCGCCGTTCGGCTCGGCCTTCGTGCGCAGAATGCCGAGGTCGGTGCCGCAATGCGGCTCGGTCAGACACATCGTGCCGGTCCAGACGCCTGCGACGAGCTTCGGCAGATAGCGCTGCTGCAGTTCCGGCGTGCCGTGCGCGTGCAGGCATTCATACGCGCCGTGCGACAGGCCCGGATACATCGTCCACGCCTGATTCGCCGAGTTCAGCATTTCATAGACCGCGTTGTTGACGAACGCGGGCAGTCCCTGGCCGCCGAATTCCGGGTCGCAACCGAGCGCCGGCCAGCCAGCTTCGACGTATTGCCGATAGGCTTCCTTGAAGCCCTTCGGCGTGGTCACGACGCCGTCGCCGGCATACGTGCAGCCTTCCTGGTCGCCGCTGTGGTTGAGCGGGAACAGCACTTCGGAGCAGAACTTGCCGGCTTCCTCGAGCACCGCGTTGATCGTGTCGGCGTCGAGTTCGGCGTGCTTCGGCATTTGCCGAAGTTCGGCCTCGACGTTGAGCAGTTCGTGCAACACGAATTGCATGTCGCGCAGTGGCGCGGCGTACTGTCCCATGACTCTCTCTCCCTGGTTTGACAAAAAGCCAGGCCGTTGGCCGGGTCCGTGGTCGGACCTTCTGCGCCGCGCGTTTCCGGTAGATTCCGGCGACGCCGCTAACGGCTTTCGCTTTGATACGAATTAATCAGTTTTTCCAGCGCGGCCCACGTGAGACGCACCGCATCCGGCAGATGCAGAAAGCGCGCGTCGTGATGCAGGCCGAGCGTGACGCTATACAGTTCGAACAGCATCAGCTGCGGGTCGGTATCGGCGCGCAGATGCCCTTCTTCCATCGCTTGCGAGATCGCGCGCGTGAGCGCCGCACGCCACGTCGTCACGCTCGACACCAACTGCTCGCGCACCTGGCTGTCCGCGCGGTCGTCGTATTCGACGGCGCCGCTGATGTAGATGCAGCCGGTCGTGACTTCCTGAATGCGTTTCTCGATCCAGCGGGAAATCATCGCGCGCAAGCGCGGCAGACCACGCGGCTCGCGCAGGCTCGGGAAAAACACCTCGTCTTCGAAACGGCGGTGGTATTCGCGCACGACTTCGATCTGCAGATCCTCGCGCGACCCGAAATGCGCGAACACACCGCTCTTGCTCATCTGCATGCGCTCGGCCAGCAGACCAATCGTCAGACCTTCCAGTCCGTCTCGGCCTGCCAGATCGAGTGCTGCGTCGAGAATCGCGGCTCGGGTTTGTTCGCCTTTTCGCATAGCTGTTTTACCGTTCTAATGTGACCGAATTGAAAATCGAACGGCCGTACTATTATTGAGCGCTTGCCGTCCGCGAAACAAGGACTTTATTAGAAACCGGTTTCTAACCGGCTTCTAATTTTGCGGCTTTCGACCATCAGATCAATCAGATTTTTAGAGGCGTTTGCCTTGAATCGATGGTTGCCGATCGGCGCGCGCGTGTTCTCGCGCGTGTTCTATTTCTTTGCCCCGCTTCGCTGGCGCCGATTGATGGCCGACGTGATGCGGCAAGCGCGGGCTCTCGTGCGAGCGGTATTAGTCGTAGCCGCCCACCGTCAGCAGCTTCATCGCGACGCGGTAGCTCGTGTACGCGATCCAGCTCAGCGCGCGCACGCGCGCCGGTCGCGATTCGTAGTGCGCTTCATCGATTGGGCGCGCGTCCGTGAACGCGTCGAGAATCGCGTCGCGCAGTTTGGGGATCGACGGATCGTTCACGAGCACGACGTTCGCTTCGTTGTTCAGCATCAGGCTGAGCGCATCGAGATTCGACGAACCGACCGTGCCCCAGTTCGAATCGACCACCGCGACCTTGCCGTGCAGCAGCGTCTTCTCGTATTCGGCGATCTGCACGCCTGCGCGCAACAGCGCGTGGTACAGGAACGGCACGGCGTAATCGAGCGCCTTGAACTCCTTGCGCCCGATGATCAGCTTCACGACCACGCCGCGCCGCGCCGCGAACACCAGCGCGCGACGCAGCTTGCGTCCCGGCATGAAGTACGGATTCGCGAGCAGGATTTCATGGCGCGCCTGGCCGATCGCGGCCAGATAAGCTTTTTCGATCGCGCGGCGGTTGATCAGGTTATCGCGCGCGACGAATGCGACGCACGGCTCGCCGCCGGCCCACAGTGCCTCGTTGCGGCGTCGCCGGCGTCTGCGCAGACTGCCAAGCGAGTTGGCGTCCTGCGACGACAGGTCGGGCTTCATCGAATCGAGCGGCCGATGGCCGACGCGAATCCGCCGCCACTGCACGTCGATTGCATCGCGCACGTCGGCGACCACCGGCCCGCGCAGCTCGACCGCGAAGTCCCAGCGCCGGTACGGCAGCTTCTCGCCGTTGTTCTCGTAATCGTCGACGATATTGATGCCGCCGCAATACGCGATCTGATCGTCGATCACGGCGAGCTTGCGGTGCGTGCGCGAAAAGCCGAAGCGGCCGAACAGATGCGGGTTGTAGATGCGATGCTCGATGCCGCCGGCCGGCCATTGCTCGAACATCTTCAGGCGTGCGGTGCCGACGCCATCGGTGATCACGCGCACTCTGACGCCGCGCGCGGCAGCGCGAAGCAGCGCCTCGCTGACCGCGTGGCCGGCTTCGTCGTCGCAGAAGATATAGGTTTCGAGCGCGACGTTGTGCTCGGCCGCGTCGATGCGCTCGATCAGCGCGTCGAAGAAATCGTCGCCGGAGCGCAGCAGCTCGACCTCGTTGCTACTGGTGAAGCGGTAGCGCTGCCAGTAACGACGGCCGAGCAACGTGTGCCGCAGACGCGCCAAACGGCCCGAGCCGCCTGCGCTCACCGGCCACGCTCCCCGGTCAGCGGGCCGGATTGCGGGTCGATCGGGCGCGCGGCGAGCCGCCGCGGCAACTGCAGGATCGCATCGGCATTCGACGACGAAAAGCAGCGCGATGCGGCCTCTTCATATGGCAGCCACATATACGCGGTGTGTTCGCGCGGCGCGAGCGTCACGTCGATGCACTCGGGGACCTGCAGGCTGAACCAGTGCTCGGTGTTGTAGAGCACGCCCGCTTCGTAGCGGTAACGAAATTCCGGGTAGATCTCGTAGTCGATCGAGTAGTGCCAGTCGAACAACCCGCTGCGCGGCACCAGTGCGCCGCCGATCATGATGCCGGTTTCCTCGCCGACTTCGCGCACCGCCGTGTCGGCGAGCGGTTCGTCGAGCCGGTCTTTCGAACCCGTCACCGACTGCCAGAACGCCGCATGATCGGCGCGCTCGAGCAGCAGCACGTCGAGCGCAGGCGTATGAATGATGACGAGGACGGACTGCGGAATTTTCGGCGGTTTCGGCATGGCTCAAACTGGGCGCGACGATACGCGCGGTACATGTCGGATGACGGTCGAAAGGGTCTGGAAAGCGGTGGCTTCACTGTAACGCAAAAAATGAAAAAGGCGCTGAGGTGGAGATCACCTCAGCGCCTTTTCGTTTCGCTCGTGTGGTTTTTTTGCGGCCGCCGGCCGCGCGCAGCGGCCGCGGCTTTATGCCTTCGGTTCCGGCGTACGCAGACGGATGTGCAGCTCGCGCAGCTGACGCTCGTCGACTTCGCTGGGCGCCTGCGTGAGCAGATCCTGCGCGCGTTGCGTCTTCGGGAACGCGATCACGTCGCGGATCGAGTCGGCGCCGGCCATCATCGTGACGATGCGGTCCAGACCGAACGCGATACCGCCGTGCGGCGGCGCGCCGTATTGCAGCGCGTCGAGCAGGAAGCCGAACTTCGCCTGCGCTTCTTCCGCGTTGATCTTCAGCGCGCGGAACACCTTGCTCTGCACTTCCTCACGGTAGATACGCACCGAGCCGCCGCCGATTTCCCAGCCGTTCAGCACCATGTCGTAGGCCTTCGCGAGGCAGCGCGCGGGGTCCGTTTCGAGGTACTCGAGGTGCTCGTCCTTCGGGCTCGTGAACGGGTGATGCGCGGCGACGTAGCGGTTGTCTTCCTCGTCGTATTCGAACATCGGAAAGTCGACGACCCACAGCGGCTTCCAGCCGGACTCGACGAGGCCGTTGGCCTTGCCGAATTCCGAATGACCGATCTTCAGACGCAGCGCGCCGAGGCTGTCGTTGACGACCTTCGCGCGATCCGCCGCGAAGAAAATGATGTCGCCGTCTTGTGCGCCGGTGCGCTCGATGATCGCCTTCAGCGCTTCGTCGTGCAGGTTCTTCACGATCGGGCTTTGCAGACCGTCACGGCCCTTCGCCGCTTCATTGACCTTGATCCACGCGAGACCCTTCGCCCCGTAGATGCGCACGAATTCCGTGTAGCTGTCGATGTCGCCGCGCGACAGCTCGCCGCCCTTCGGCACGCGCAGCGCCGCGACACGGCCGTCCTTCGTGTTGGCCGGGGTGCTGAACACCTTGAAGTCGACGTCGCGCATCGCATCGGTCAACTCGGTGAACTCGAGCTTCACGCGCAGGTCCGGCTTGTCCGAACCGAAGCGGCGCATCGCTTCCGCGTATTCCATGACCGGGAATTTCTGGTCGAGCTCGACGCCGATCGTCGTCCTGAACACGTGGCGGATCATCGCCTCGAACAGATCGCGGATTTCCTGTTCCGACAAGAACGAGGTTTCGCAGTCGATCTGGGTGAATTCCGGCTGACGGTCGGCGCGCAGGTCTTCGTCGCGGAAGCACTTGGTGATCTGGTAGTAACGGTCGAAGTTCGCGACCATCAGCAGCTGCTTGAACAGCTGCGGCGACTGCGGCAGCGCGAAGAACTGGCCCGGGTTCGTGCGCGACGGCACGAGGTAGTCGCGCGCGCCTTCCGGCGTGCTCTTCGTGAGCATCGGCGTTTCGATGTCGATGAAGCCCTGCTCGTCGAGGTACTTGCGCACTTCGATCGCGACGCGGTAGCGCAGACGCAGGTTGTGCTGCATCTGCGGACGGCGCAGGTCGAGCACGCGATGCGTGAGGCGCGTGGTTTCCGACAGGTTGTCATCGTCGAGCTGGAACGGCGGCGTGACCGACGCGTTCAGCACGATCAGCTCGTGGCACAGCACTTCGATCTTGCCGCTCTTCAGCGATGCATTGGTCGTGCCTTCCGGACGGCCGCGCACAATGCCCTTGACCTGCACGCAGAACTCATTGCGCACGCCTTCGGCGACCTTGAACATGTCAGCGCGATCCGGATCGCAGACGACCTGAACGAGCCCTTCGCGATCGCGCAGGTCGATGAAGATGACGCCGCCATGGTCGCGGCGGCGGCTTACCCAGCCGCACAGCGAGACGGATTGGCCCAGCAGTTCTTCGGTCACCAGACCGCAGTATTCAGATCTCATCGACATGATGTTTGTCTTTCGTTTTGCATTGGTTGAACGGCGCGCCACAGACGATCCTGCATGAAGCGTTGCGCGCCGGCATTAGAGCGGGGGCTCGACGGTGGCGCGGCGCACCGGCGCCGGCTGCGGCGCGGACGGCGCCACGACGCCCATCGAGACAATGTACTTGAGCGCAGCGTCGACCGTCATGTCGAGCTCGATCACTTCGCTTTTCGGCACCATCAGGAAGAAGCCGGACGTCGGGTTCGGCGTGGTCGGCACGTATACGCTGACGTAATCTTCCTTCAGATGGTTGGCCACGTCGCCGCCCGGGATGCCGGTCAGAAACGCGATCGTATAGGACCCGCGGCGCGGGTACT
Organism: Paraburkholderia sp. CI2; assembly: GCF_014201055.1. Lineage (NCBI taxonomy): Bacteria > Pseudomonadati > Pseudomonadota > Betaproteobacteria > Burkholderiales > Burkholderiaceae > Paraburkholderia > Paraburkholderia sp. CI2. The sequence goes on along the minus strand of NZ_JACHDL010000007.1, from coordinate 123,076 downwards.
CGATCAGCAGCGCCTTGCGGAATGCATTGCCACTGCTCGACAGCAGCGTGTCGGACACCTGCTTCACGCTGGTGTAGAGCGGGCCGACCACCGGAATGTGCGCGACCAGCAGTTCCCACCACTTCACGAGCTTCTGCCCAATGAAGTTCTGCGTCAACAGCCCGACGACGAAGATGAACGCGAGCGTGAGCACCGCGCCGAGGCCCGGCAAGCGATAGCCGATCGTGCGTTCCGGCTGCCACGAGGTAGGCAGCAGCAACAGCGTCTGGTCCATCGTGCCGATGACCAGGCCGAGCACCCACAGTGTGATGGCCAGAGGCACCAGCACCAGCAGGCCGGTCAGAAACACCGATTTGAGCGTGAATTTTTTCGTCGTCATGTGTACCGCCAGAAAGCTGCGCAGGCCGAAGCCCATGCGCGGTAGATACACCGCCCGCGCGGGGCGGCAGTCCCACTAGGCGCTGCCGGAACCGCTCGGGCTCGTGGCGGCGGGCGCTGCGGCGGGCGCCGCGGGCGCGGCAGCCGATGCAGCGGCTGCGGCCGGCTCGGACTTCGCTTCCGACGCGGCCGGCGCGCTCGTGCTGCCGCGGAAATCGGTCACGTACCAGCCGGAGCCTTTCAACTGGAAGCCGGCGGCCGTGAGTTGTTTGCTAAAGGTGTCTTTTCCGCACTCGGGACACTGCGTCAACTGGGGGTCGCTCATCTTCTGGAGCACGTCCTTCCCGAAACCGCATGACCCGCAACGATAAGCGTAGATCGGCATGATCCTTTCTTACTCCAAATCCCTACTGAAATCTTGTAAACGCTTGCAAAGCCTTGAATTATAGCCGCAAACGATGTCCGTTCCCCGGATTTCGGGAAGCGGACGCACGATGCGCCCGCCACCGCGCCAGATGGGGACGACCCCCGGACCTCTCAAGAGCGGCGCGCGTGGCGTTAGCCGCGACGCCGCCAGGTGAGCCAGCGCTCGCGTCCGGCGAATACAGCGATCGAGTCGTCGACCGCTTCGTCTTCGACCAGCTCGAAGTGTGGCGTGAGCAGCGCATCGAGCTCGCCGCGTTCGATGCCGAACGGCGGCCCTTTCGGCGTCGCGCCGATGAAAAAGATGCCCGCCAGCAACCCGCCGGCCGGCAGCAGTTCGCCCATGCGCTGCGCATAGTCGGCGCGGCGCGCCGGCGGCAGCGCGCAGAAGAATGCGCGCTCATAGATCCATGCCGGTGCGAACGGTGGCGCATAGGTGAAGAAATCCGCCTGTTCGACCAGCGATGCATGCGCGCCGAGCTGCTCGCGTGCCGCCGCCACGGCGGCCGGCGAAAAGTCGATCGCGCGTACCGGGTTGCCCTGGCGCGCGAGCCATACCGCTTCGTGCGCGGTGCCGCAGCCTGGAATCAGCACGGCCGCGTCGCGGTGCCGTTCGGCGAACGCGCGAAACGCGGACGGCACGCCCGCCTGATCCCACGGCGTGAAATGGCGCTCGAAGCGTTCGTCCCAGAACTCGGGCGAGTCGGGATCGCGGGTTGCGAAATCGGGCGCGGCGGGTTGGGTCGGATCGCTCATCGGAATCTAACCTCCATAAGCCAGTACCAGGAACGCACGCGCCAGCATCGCGCCGACGCCGACCGCCACGCCGAACAGCAGCAGGCCTTGCAGCAGACGGTTGGTGCGCTTTTGCTCGAGCAGGATCTGGCGGATCACGTCGTCGTTCGCGCCGCCCACCGGATGATGGCGCTCGGCCAGCATGTTATGGACGAGGCGCGGCAACTGCGGCAGCGTCTTGCTCCACTGCGGCGCCTCGATCTTCAGACGCTCGTACCAGCCGCGCAAGCCGATCTGCTCGTTCATCCAGCGCTCGAGATAGGGCTTCGCGGTCTTCCACAGATCCAGTTCGGGATCGAGCGAACGGCCTAGGCCTTCCACGTTCAGCATCGTCTTTTGCAGCAACACGAGCTGCGGCTGGATCTCGACGTTGAAGCGCCGCGACGTCGAGAACAGACGCATCAGCACCTGGCCGAGAGAAATGTCCTTCAGCGCGCGATCGAAATACGGTTCGCAGACCGCGCGGATCGCGCTTTCGAGCTCCTCGACGCGCGTGCTCGGCGGCACCCAGCCCGACTCCAGATGCAACGTCGCGACGCGATGGTAGTCGCGCTTGAAGAACGCGAGGAAGTTCTGCGCGAGGTAGTTTTTGTCGAAGTCCGACAACGCGCCGATGATGCCGAAGTCGAGCGCGATATAGCGGCCGAAGTGCGCGGGATCGAGGCTCACCTGGATGTTGCCGGGGTGCATGTCGGCGTGGAAAAAGCCGTCGCGGAACACCTGCGTGAAGAAAATTTCGACGCCCTCGCGCGCGAGTTTCGGGATGTCGACACCCGCCGCGCGCAACGTATCGACCTGGCTGATCGGCACGCCGACCATGCGCTCCATCACGAGCACCGTGGGCGTGCAGAACTCCCAGTACATCTCGGGCACGAGCAGCAGGTCGAGCCCAAGGAAGTTGCGCCGCAACTGGCTGCCGTTGGCGGCCTCGCGCATCAGGTCGAGTTCGTCGTGCAGGTATTTGTCGAATTCGGCGACCACCTCGCGCGGCTTCAGGCGCTTGCCGTCGGCCCACAGACGCTCGGCCCACACGGCGATGTCGCGCATCAGCGCGAGGTCGGAATCGATCACCGGCAGCATCTTGGGGCGCAGCACCTTCACCGCGACCGCCTTGCCCGCATGCTGGCCGGCCTTCACCTTCGCGAAGTGGACCTGTGCGATCGACGCGCTCGCGACCGGCACCCGCTCGAAATCGTCGAACAGCACGTCGACCGGCGCGCCGAGCGACTTCTCGACGAGCGCGATCGCGACCGCCGAATCGAACGGCGGCACCTGATCCTGCAGCTTGGCAAGTTCGTTGGCGATATCGACCGGCAGCAGATCGCGACGGGTCGACAGCACCTGGCCGAACTTGACGAAGATCGGCCCGAGGCTTTCGAGCGCGAGCCGCAGACGCACGCCCGGCGGCGCATCGAACTTGCGGCCAAGCGTCGTGATGCGCAGCAGCAGACGCACGCGCCGGTCGTTGATGCGGCTCAACATCATTTCGTCGAGGCCGAAGCGGATGACCGTGAAAAATATCTTGAGAAAACGCAGAAAACGCATGGCTGGGCCCGGTGACTAGCGCGTGCTGCGCGACGTGGCGGCGCCGCCCGGCGTTTGCGCGCCGCGGACTTCGACCTTCTGTTCGATGCGCTCGATGCGCTTTTCGACGCGCGCGAGCGAATCGCGCGCGCGCGCCAGCTCGACGTTGAAGTCCGCGAGCGCGGTGCGCCGCACCAGTTGCGGATTTTCGTCGAGCAGGTACTCGGCGGCGGTGTCGAGCAGATTGCGACCGGTGCGCTGCACATGCTCGCCGACTGAGCGGACTAGCGACGTGATGCGCCACGCGGGTCCATCACCGATCAGCTTCGCGAGATCTTCCTCCGGCTCCCAGCGCAGATGCTCGGCGAGCTTCGCAATCACGGTCGCGAACTCGGCGTCGCCCTCGATCTTCACGTGCTTCATCACCGCGGCCTGGCCACCTTGCAGGAAGGCCGGCAGTGCGTCGGACGGCACCGAGATCGTCACGTCGAACTGATGCGCATCGGCTTCGTCGAGCGTACCGAGATAGCCGTCGGGCTGCACGAGCAGCGCGAGCACAACCGGCGGACATGACAGGCGAGCGGTCTTGCCCGCGTACGGGGCGAGGCGCTCGCGGGCCCACGATTCGCGGGCGAGCAGATGATTGACAGCAGCAGCGAAGGGCTTGGCGGCGAGGGTCATCGAAGGTGGCAAGAAAAAACCCGCGCGAGCGAGGTGCTTGCGCGGGCTCCCATTGTAACGTCCGTTCGCTTCGCGGCCTGCTATGCCGAACGGCCTAAGCCATGCGCGAGGTCAGGAATCGCGATGCCGTGGCCGGCTCTTTTCGAGGCAAACGCGACTCGATGCTTCGGCATGTCAGTGTTGCTCGACCTGCTGGATGCCGGCAAGCAGCCAGCCTTCGCCAGTGCGGTTCGCCTTCGTCAGATTCCAGACTTCGACGAACGGCTCGGCCGCCGCGCCCGGCTCCTCGCGGATCAAACCGGAGAAGCGCACGCTCGCGAAGGATTCGTTCGCGCGCTCCTCGACGCCGAGCAGCTCGGCGTTCAACTGCACGACGTCGGTCTGGCTCGGCTGCGTGCCGCGCGACGCGAGATCGACGCGCACTTCGGCGAACATTTCCGGCGTCGTGAATTCGCGGATGTCCTCGACGTTGCCGACGTCCCACGCGGCCTGCAGGCGCACGAAGTACACCTTTGCGTTACGCAGAAACGCTTCCGAATCGAAGCCGGGCGGCACCGACGGCGTCGCGCCGAGCGATGGCGTGGTCAACGGGTTGCCCTGCGGTTCGAGATACGAGCCGGTGGGCGGCGCCGTGTAACGCGGCTCCTGAATATAGTCGGTGCCTTTCGTGTTCAGCGACGGCGCCGTGCCCGCGTAGGCAGGCTGCGCCGCATTGCGCTTACGGCCGGTGAAGCGGCGGATGAGCCAGATCACCACAATCGCGATCAACGCGATCACGATCACGTTCGCGAGCATGCCGGCGAACGCCTCGCCGAGCCCGAAATGCGACAGCAATGCGGCGATGCCGAGACCGGCCGCGAGACCGGCGATCGGCCCGAGCCAGCGATTGCGGTTCGGCGCGGCGGGCGGCGTGGGCTTAGTCGCAGGCGCCGCCTGCGCGCTCTGCTGCGTGGCCTGATTGTTCTGCGCCGGCTGGGACGGCGGCGGCGTCTGGCGCTGCTGCAGACTGTTCGATTGACGGCCGAAGCTGCGGCCTCCGCCCAGGCGGCGTGCTTCGGCGTCGAGAGAGGCAAGCGTGCCGGCCATCAGCAGACCGACCATCGCGATCAGTCCGATTCTTCTCGCCAGCGCCCCCTTAACCTTACGAGTAGATAACAAATTCGAATCGGACATTTCGCACTTTCCTTTAAAAATCGATGGGTTAGGGACTCTAGTATTTGGTCCCCACATGCAAAGCTACCACGCCAGCTGACAAATTGTAATATTTGACGCCGTCGAGACCAGCTTGTTCCATCATAGTTTTCAAAGTTTCCTGGTCCGGATGCATGCGGATCGATTCCGCCAGGTACTGGTAGCTTTCCGCGTCCTTGGCGAAGCGCTCGCCGAGCCACGGTAACACCTTGAACGAATACAGATCGTAGACCTTCTTCAGCGGATCCCATACCTTCGAGAACTCGAGCACGAGCAGCCGCCCGGCCGGTTTCAGCACACGACGCATCTCGGCAAGCGCGATGTCCTTATGTGTCATGTTGCGCAAGCCGAACGCGACCGTCACGACGTCGAAGTAGTTGTCCGGAAACGGGATTTTCTCGGCATCGCACAGCAGCGCCGGCGTGATGATGCCCTTGTCGAGCAGCCGGTCGCGGCCCACGCGTAACATCGATTCATTGATGTCGGTATGCCAGACCTCGCCCGTTTCGCCCGCCTGTTTCGCGAATGCTTTCGACAGGTCGCCCGTGCCGCCCGCAATGTCGAGCACCTTGTAGCCCGGCCGCACGTTCGCCTGGGCGATCGTGAACACCTTCCACGCCCGGTGCAATCCGCCCGACATCAGGTCGTTCATCAGGTCGTAGTTGGCGGCCACCGAGTGGAACACCCCCGCCACCTTCTGCGCCTTGTCCTGTTCGTCGACCGATTGAAAGCCGAAGTGGGTTTTGCTCATCGCGCTCGTCCTTTCGCGTGTTCTTGAATGTTGCGCCGCTCGAGCGGCGTTCGGGGGCGAATCGTATCAGTGACAGTGCCCGTGCGCAGCCGCGGCGGGCACCATCGGCGTGTCGCGGTCGATGCCGGCCGCTGCCAGTTTGGCGAGATACGCGCGCCAGAGTTCATCCTGACGCACGGCCATGTCATACAGCAGGTCCCACGAGTAGATACCGGTGGCGTGTCCATCGGAGAAGGTCGGCTGCAGCGCGTAATTGCCGACGCCTTCGATCATCGTGATCGTCACGTCGCGCTTGCCGGTCTGCAGGGTTTCCTGACCGGGCCCGTGGCCCATCACTTCCGCCGACGGCGAATACACGCGCAGCAGTTCGAACGGTAGCCGATACGCTTCGCCGTTCGCGTACTGCAGTTCGAGCACGCGCGACTTCGAATGCAAGATCACGCCTGTCGGCACCGGCGTCTCGGGAGTCAATCCGCTCATGTTGGCCTCATCAGATAACGGCGGGTGATAACGTCGGATCGGCCGCCTCGCACGCCGACGGCAGTCCGGCGATGCGCGGCGACGGGTTCAGCGACGCTCAGCCCAGCGCCTGTTCAATTTCCTGCCGCACGGCTTCGCGCAGCAGCGTGGCGTGCGCGCGGCGCGACGACAACATCGCTTCGGACACCGTGCGCTGGCGCGGCGCCCAGATCGGCAGGGGGAAATGCGCGTCGTTCGAGAAACGCGGAATCACGTGCCAGTGCACGTGCGGCACCTGGTTGCCGAGGCTCGCGAGATTGACCTTCGCGGGCTGCATCACGCGCCGCTGCGCACGCTCGACCGCGTACACGGCCTTCATCACGTGATCGCGCTCGTCGGCAGAAAGATCCGAAAACTCGGCGACGTGAGCGTTCCAGATGACCCGGCAAAAGCCCGGGTAGTCGTGTTCGTCGGCGAGGACGACTCGCAGCGCGTCGTCCTGCCACAGCACATCGCCGCCGTCTTCACGGCAAAAAACGCAGTCCATCGTCGTCCTCGGCAAAAATCGTTGGTCGTGCCATTAAACCAGCACGCGCTCGATTCCGCCATTGTTCGCCCGTTGAACGTAGTCCGCCATCCAGTTTTCGCCGAGCACGTGACGTGCCATCTCGACCACGATGTAGTCCGCCTCGGTACCCGCGTCTTCGTTGTAGCGCGACAGCCCTTGCAGGCACGACGGGCAGCTCGTGAGGATCTTGACGTCGGTCGAACCCGCGTTTCCGTGATTGGGCTGCGGACCGTCGCCGGCCTTCAGCACCGAACCGTTCGGCGCGCCCGCGGCGCCGGCCGATGCATTGGCCGGATTGATCGCATTCGCGCCCGCTTCGGCGACGAGAGGAATGCCGCGCAGCTTCGCCGCGCCCTTGCGGATTTCTTCTTCCTTGCGGAAGCGCACCTGGGTCGAGATGTCGGGACGCGTGACCGCGAGCGTGCCCGATTCGCCGCAGCAGCGGTCGTTCTTCTCGATCTTGTAGCCGTCCTGCTCCGAACCCATCAGCTGATTGACGAGCTTGACCGGGTCCATCGTCTTGATCGGCGAATGGCACGGGTCGTGGTACATGTAGCGCACGCCGTTCACGCCATCGAGCTTGATGCCTTTTTCCAGCAGATACTCGTGGATGTCGATGATCCGGCAGCCCGGGAAGATCTTTTCGAATTCGTAACCGGCGAGCTGGTCGTAGCACGTGCCGCACGACACCACCACCGTCTTGATGTCGAGGTAGTTCAGCGTATTGGCGACGCGGTGGAACAGCACGCGGTTGTCGGTGACGATCTGCTCGGCTTTGTCGTACTGGCCCGAGCCGCGCTGCGGATAGCCACAGCACAGATAACCCGGCGGCAGCACGGTCTGCACGCCCGCCTCCCACAGCATTGCCTGGGTCGCGAGACCAACCTGCGAGAACAGCCGCTCGGAGCCGCAGCCCGGGAAGTAGAACACCGCTTCGGTGTCGGCGGTGGTCGTCTTCGGATTGCGGATGATCGGGACGATCTTGTTGTCCTCGATATCGAGCAAGGCGCGCGCGGTCTTCTTCGGCAGGTTGCCCGGCATCTTCTTGTTCATGAAGTGGATCACCTGCTGCGTGATCACCGGCTTGCCCACCGTGGCGGGCGGATGCGCGGTCTGCTTCTTCGCGAACTTCTTCAGCAGTTCGTTGCCGAGACGCTGCGCCTTGTAGCCGACGCCCATCATCGCGGTGCGCGCGAGGTTGATGGTCTGCGGATTCGTCGCGTTCAGGAAGAACATGCCCGCGGCGTTGCCCGGGTTGAACTTCTTCTTGCCCATCTTGCGCAACAGGTTGCGCATGTTCATCGTCACGTCGCCGAAATCGATCTTCACCGGGCACGGTGTCACGCACTTGTGGCAGACGGTGCAGTGATCGGCGACGTCGTTGAATTCGTCCCAGTGCTTGATCGACACACCGCGGCGCGTCTGCTCTTCGTACAGGAACGCCTCGACCAGCAAGGAGGTAGCAAGAATCTTGTTGCGCGGGCTGTACAGCAGGTTCGCGCGCGGCACGTGCGTCGCGCAGACGGGCTTGCACTTGCCGCAGCGCAGGCAGTCCTTGATCGACTCGGAAATCGCGCCGATATCGGACTGCTGCATGATCAGCGATTCGTAGCCCATCAGGCCGAAGCTCGGCGTGTACGCGTTGCGCAGGTCCGCGCCTTCGAGCAGCTTGCCCGCGTTGAAGCGGCCATGCGGATCGACGCGCTGCTTGTACTTGCGGAATTCGCCGATCTCGTCGTCGGTCAGGAATTCGAGCTTCGTGATGCCGATGCCGTGCTCGCCGGAGATCACACCGTCGAGCGAACGCGCGAGCTTCATGATGCGCGCGACCGCCGTGTGCGCGTCCTGCAGCATCTCGTAGTTATCGGAGTTGACCGGCAGGTTCGTGTGGACGTTGCCGTCGCCCGCGTGCATGTGCAGCGCGACGAACACGCGCCCGCGCAGCACCTGCTTGTGGATCGCCTGGGCTTCGTCGAGGATCGGCTTGAACTCGCCGCCGTTGAAAATCTGCCGCAATTCGGCGCGGATTTCCTGCTTCCACGACACACGAATCGTGCGGTCCTGCGCGAGATGGAATACGTTTGCGTCGGGTTGCGCGTCGACGCGGTCGGCGAACTTTTCGGCGAGCGACTCGTAGCCGAGGCCGACCAGGTAGTGCTGCGCCTCGCGCAGCGACAGGTCGAGCTTGCCGCGCACGAATTCCCAGCGCGTGCGCACACGCGCGAGTAGATCGAGCGCCTGCTGCACGCGGTCTTCGAGCAGCTCGGCGCTCGGGATTTCGTTCGCGTCGTCGCTCTTGCCGAGCGGCAGCTTGCCGCCCTGGAAGAACGCTTCGAGCGCGTCGACCAGTTGCAGCTTGTTCTTCAGCGACAGCTCGATGTTGATGCGTTCGATGCCGTCCGTGTATTCGCCCATGCGGTCGAGCGGAATCACGACGTCTTCGTTGATCTTGAACGCGTTGGTGTGCTTTGCGATCGCGGCCGTACGGCTGCGGTCGAGCCAGAAGCGCTTGCGGGCCTCGGCGCTGACGGCGACGAAACCTTCGCCGCTCTTGCCGTTGGCCATGCGCACGACTTCCGAGGTGGCCTGCGCGACCGCGTCCGCGTCGTTACCGACGATATCGCCGATCAGCACCATCTTCGGAAACGCGTTGCGTTTGCTCTTGGTCGCATAGCCGACCGCGCGCAGATAGCGCTCGTCAAGATGCTCGAGACCCGCGAGAATCGCGCCGCCCTGGCGCGAGGTCTCGAACAGGTAGTCCTTGATTTCGACGATGCTCGGAATCGCCTCGCGCGCCTGGCCGAAGAACTCGAGACAGACGGTGCGCGTATGCGCAGGCATCTTGTGCAGCACCCAGCGCGCGGACGTGATGAGGCCGTCGCAGCCCTCCTTCTGCACGCCCGGCAGACCGGCGAGGAATTTGTCGGTGACGTCCTTGCCGAGGCCTTCCTTGCGGAACACGCGGCCCTTGATGTCCAGCGCTTCGGTGCGCAGCAGCTTCTCGCCCGGCGCGTAGTTGCCGTCGAACCATTTGAGCTCGAAACGCGCGACTTCGATGTCGTGGATCTTGCCCATGTTGTGCTCGAGACGCGTGACTTCGAGCCAGTTCCCTTCCGGGTCGACCATGCGCCACCACGCGAGGTTGTCGAGCGCCGTGCCCCACAGCACCGCCTTCTTGCCACCCGCGTTCATCGCGACGTTGCCGCCGACGCAGGACGCGTCGAGCGAGGTCGGGTCGACCGCGAACACGAAGCCGGCCTGCTCGGCCGCTTCGGTCACGCGGCGCGTGACGACGCCCGCGCCCGAGAAAATCGTCGCGACCTTGCGATCGACACCCGGCAGCTGGGTCATTTCGACCGGGCCGAGCTGTTCGAGCTTTTCGGTGTTGATGACGGCCGAGAACGGCGTGAGCGGCACCGCGCCGCCCGTGTAGCCGGTGCCGCCGCCGCGCGGAATCACCGTCAGGCCGAGTTCGAAGCAGGCCTTGATCATGCCGGCGATTTCGGCCTCGGAGTCCGGCGTCAGCACGACGAACGGGTATTCGACGCGCCAGTCGGTCGCGTCGGTCACGTGCGAGACGCGCGACAGGCCGTCGAACTTGATGTTGTCTTTCTGCGTGACCTTGCCGAGCACGCGCGTAGAACGGCGGCGCAGGTCGTAGGTCTGCTGGAATTCGCTGGCGAACTCGTCGATCGCGCGGCGCGCGGCCTGCACCAGCTTTTCGACGCGCGCGGCGCGCTCGATGCCGGCTTCGTCGCCGTGTTCGCGCAGATCGGCGCGGCGGCGTTTCTCGATTTCGGCGAGACGGTGATTGAGCGCCTCGATCAACAGCGCGCGGCGCTTCGGGTTGTCGAGCAGGTCGTCCTGCAGATACGGATTGCGACGCACGACCCAGATATCGCCGAGCACTTCGTACAGCATGCGCGCCGAGCGGCCGGTACGGCGTTCAGCGCGCAGTTCGGCGAGCGCGTCCCAGGCGTCGTTGCCGAGCAGGCGGATGACGATTTCGCGGTCGGAGAACGACGTGTAGTTGTAGGGAATTTCGCGCAGACGCGCTTCGGGATCGGCGGCCACCGCGCCGGCGGCGCCGTGCGGATCGAAAACTTGAGGTGCGTTCATGGTTGGACGACTCGGTAGGTCAGCCTGGCGCACTCGTCACGAGGCGTCGGCGGACAATGCGCGTGGGGCGCAATGCTTGAAATCTTCTAGGGCTTCAAGGGGAGCGAGCACGACCGGCGGCCAACTCACGGCGGTCGCTTCGCGGCACTCAGAGACAGCTACACGATCACGCGTGGCGGACATGCCGTTCCGCCGCGGGGAAGGATTCGCGCGGGACGGGCATTAAATGGGCGATCCGAGGCTGCCAGTGCATCTTCCGATCCTTATTCCAAAACGAAATTCTACCGCATCATTCCGCCACGCGTTGACGGTGGGAATCGGGCGGCGGCGGGGGTTCGGAGGTTTTGGCGATGGATCCGGCGGCGTTTTCGCATACCGTCCATTGACCGGCCGGACGGTTGGGCGAGCTTCGATCGCGCGATTCCGATACGGCCCGGTTAAGTGCACGGCACCCGTCCGCGGAGCGCGCCGAACGGCCAGAGCGGGCACCGTTGGCGCTATCATTGACGTCTTCCCGTTTTACACAGCGCACCGCGCCACCCGCATGGCCTCCCACGACTACCTGAAAAAAACCCTGACCGCGCGCGTCTACGACGTGGCGCGCGAGACCGAACTCGAACGCGCCCCGAACCTGTCGGCGCGGCTGTGCAACCCGGTCTATCTGAAGCGCGAGGACAACCAGCCGGTGTTCTCGTTCAAGCTGCGCGGCGCATACAACAAGATGGCGCATATTCCGGCCGAGGCGCTCAGTCGCGGCGTGATCACCGCGTCGGCGGGCAATCATGCGCAGGGCGTGGCGTTATCGGCGGCGCGCATGGGCGTGAAGGCGATCATCGTCGTGCCGGTGACGACGCCGCAGCTCAAGGTCGACGCGATCCGCACGCATGGCGGGCCGACCGTCGAGATCGTGCAGTTCGGTGAGTCGTATAGCGACGCCTATGGTCACGCGGTCAAGCTACAGGAAGAGCGCGGCCTGACTTTCGTGCATCCGTTCGACGATCCGTACGTGATCGCCGGCCAGGGCACCGTCGCGATGGAAATCCTCAGCCAGCACCAGGGGCCGATTCACGCGATCTTCGTGCCGATCGGCGGCGGCGGTCTTGCGGCCGGTGTCGCCGCATACGTGAAATCGGTGCGCCCCGAGATCAAGGTGATCGGCGTGCAGACCGATGATTCATGCGCGATGGCCGCGTCGTTGCAGGCGGGCGAGCGCGTGACGCTGAACGAAGTGGGCCTGTTCTCCGACGGCACCGCGGTGAAGCTCGTCGGCGAAGAGACCTTCCGTCTGTGCCGCGAATATCTCGACGAAGTGCTGCTCGTGAACACCGATGCGCTGTGCGCCGCGATCAAGGACGTGTTCCAGGATACGCGCAGCGTGCTCGAACCGGCGGGCTCGCTCGCGGTGGCCGGCGCCAAGCAGTATGCCGAACGGGAAGGCATCGAGAACCAGACGCTGATCGCGATCACGTCGGGCGCGAACATGAACTTCGACCGCATGCGCTTCGTCGCCGAACGCGCGGAAGTAGGCGAAGCGCGCGAAGCGGTCTTCGCGGTGACGATCCCCGAAGAGCGCGGCAGCTTCAGGCGCTTCTGCGAACTGCTCGGCACGCGCAGCGTCACCGAGTTCAACTACCGGATCGCCGACGCGAACTCGGCGCATATTTTCGTCGGCGTGCAGATCCGCAATCGCAGCGAATCGGCGCAGATCGCCGGCGCCTTCGAAGCGCACGGCTTCGCCACCGTCGACCTGACCTTCGACGAACTGTCGAAGCAGCACATCCGCTACATGGTCGGCGGCCGCTCGCCGCTCGCGCGCGACGAACGACTGTTTCGCTTCGAGTTTCCGGAACGTCCGGGCGCGCTGATGAAATTCCTGTCGTCGATGGCGCCGAACTGGAACATCAGCCTGTTCCACTACCGCAACCAGGGCGCGGACTACAGCTCGATTCTGGTCGGCATTCAGGTGCCTGGGAGCGACCACGCGGCGTTCGAGCGCTTCATCGAAACGCTCGGCTATCCGTGCTGGGAAGAGACGAAAAATCCGGTCTATCGTCTCTTCCTCGCCTGATCTCTTCGAACCGGAACGCAACGATGGCGCTTTCGCTCGTCGACAAACTGGTGGTCGCAATCTCGTCGCGCGCACTGTTCGACTTCGAGGAAGAGAACCGTGTCTACGAGGCCGGCGACCTGAAGGCTTACGAAGCGTTGCAGCGCGAGCGTCTGAACGTGCCCGCGAAACCGGGCGTGGCGTTTCCGCTGATCCGCAAGCTGCTTGCGCTGAACGCCGGCGATCATCGCGTCGAAGTGGTGATCCTGTCGCGCAGCGATCCGATCAGCGGTCTGCGCGCGTTTCATTCCTGCCGCGAACACGGGCTCGCGATCGAGCGCGGCGTGTTCACGCGCGGCCGCGCGCCGTTCGGTTATCTGAAGCCGCTGAACGCTTCGCTGTTTTTGTCGGCGAATCAGCACGACGTGCGCGATGCGCTCGCCGCTGGCTTCCCAGCCGCACGCGTGTTGCCGGAATCGGCGAAAATGGCGAGCAAATACCCGGACGAAATCCGCATTGCGTTCGACGGCGACGCGGTCTTGTTTTCCGACGAAGCGGAACGCATCTTCCAGCAAGACGGCCTGCGCGCGTTCGTCGGTCACGAGATCGACAACAAGCATCTGCCGCTCGCGGACGGTCCGCTCAAGCCGCTGCTCGAAGCACTCCACCGGCTGCAAAAACTCGCGGACGCGGCCGCGCCGATGCGCATTCGCACGGCGCTGGTGACGGCGCGCTCGGCTCCCGCGCATGAGCGCGCGATCCGCACCCTGATGGCATGGAACATCGAAATCGACGAAGCGATGTTCCTCGGCGGCCTCGACAAAAGCGCATTTCTGCGCGAGTTCGAGCCCGACTTTTTCTTCGACGACCAGATCGGCCACTGCGAATCGGCCCGCGTCGTAACCGCGACCGGGCACGTGCTGAGTGGCATCGTGAACGCATCATGACCCCCGAACAATCCCCGCTCGGCAAGTCCTCGACTTACACCGAACAATACGATCCGACGCTGCTATTTCCGATTGCGCGCAGCCATGCGCGCGAGGCGATCGGCATTACCGCGCGACTGCCGTTTTTCGGCACCGACATCTGGAACGCCTACGAGCTGTCGTGGCTGAACGCGCGCGGCAAGCCGCAGATCGCCGTCGCGACGTTCTTCGTGCCGGCCGACTCGCCGAACATCGTCGAGTCGAAATCGTTCAAGCTGTATCTGGGCTCGTTCGCGCAGACCGCGTTCGACTCGGCCGAGAGCGTGCGCGACACGATCAGGCGCGACGTGTCCGCGTCGTGCGGCGCGACCGTGTCGGTACATCTGAGCACACCGCACGAATTCGGCAAGCTGAAAATGGAAGAATTCGCCGGTCTGTCGCTCGACCGGCTCGAACTCGAGGCGAGCGTCTATCAGCCGGACGCGTCACTTTTGAGCGCGGCGCGCGACGAAGCGCCGGTCGAGGAAACGCTGTTCTCGAACCTGCTGAAGTCGAACTGCCCGGTGACCGGTCAGCCGGACTGGGGCAGCGTGCAGATCCACTACGCCGGCCCGCAGATCGATCACGCGGGCCTCTTGCGATACATCATCTCGTACCGCAATCACACGGGGTTTCATGAGCAATGCGTCGAGCGAATCTTCGTCGACATCATGAAGATGTGCAAACCGCTGAAGCTCGCCGTGTATGCGCGCTACACGCGCCGCGGCGGGCTCGACATCAACCCATTCCGCACCAACTACAACCTGCCGATGCCGGACAACATGCGGCTCGCGCGGCAGTAACTCCAACGCAAAAAAGCAGCGGTAAACGCGACGAGGGCGCCGCAGGCCATCACGACCTGCGGCGCCCTCGTCACATGAAAGCCATCAAAGCGATCAGGCCGCCGGCTTCTTATAAGCGACGCAATCCACCTCGACCTTGCAGTCGATCACCATCGACGACACCACGCACGCGCGCGCCGGCGGATTCTCGCCAAAATACTCGCGAAACACCTTGTTGAACGACGCGAAGTCGCGCGGATCGTCGAGCCACACGCCGCAACGCACGACGTGCTCGGCGCCATAGCCCGCTTCCTTCAGGATCGCGAACACGTTCTGGATCGCCTTGTGCGATTGCTCGACGATGCCGCCGTTGATCACTTCGCCGTTTTCCATCGGCGTCTGGCCCGATACGAACAGCCAGCCGTCCGCCTCGACCGCGCGCGCGAACGGCATCACCTGACCGCCCGTTCCCTTTCCGCCTTCCACGCCATATCGCTTCATCGTCACACTCCTTAAAAAGTCGGGCACGCGCGGCGCCCTCGCCGCGCGTGCCGCCATCAATCGATAAAAAATCAGAACGCGCCCTGCGCATCGCCCTTCGACGGCGCGCCGCGCGTGACGAACCGGCCAGCCCGCTCGCCCGTCACCGCGCCATCGCGATACGACAGCACGCCGTTGACCCACACCGCGTCGATGCCGGCAGCGGGCTGCTGGGGCTTGTCGAACGTCGCCACGTCATGCACTTTCGCCGGATCGAACAGCACGAGGTCGGCGTGATAGCCGATATGCACTTCGCCGCGTTGCGCGAGTCCGAAGCGGCGCGCGGACAGGCTCGTCATCTTGCGCACCGCTTCCTCGAGCGGCAGCAAAGCGGTATCGCGCGCATAGTGACCGAGCACGCGCGGAAACGCGCCCCACAGCCGCGGATGCGGCAGCGGATCGTTCGGCAGGCCGTCGGAACCGACCATCGTCGCAGGATGCGACAGGATGCGCCGCACGTCGTCTTCGGACATGTTGTGATAGACCGCGCCGGCCGGCTGCAGGCGCTTGCCCGCCTCCTGCTGCGAGACGCCCCATTCGGCCGCGACTTCCTTGATCAGCTTGCCCGCCATTTCCGGATGCGGCTCGGACCACGTGATCGTGATGTCGATGTCGCCTGTCACCTGCTTCAGATCGAGCGTCGACGAGCTGCGGTTGTACGGATAGCAGTCGCAACCGACCGGCTGCCCGCCGCGCGCGCCTTCGAGCGACTTCAGCACCTCGACGCTGCGCCCCCAGTTCAACGGCCCCGCGCACTTCAGATGCGAGATCACGACCGGCACACGCGCATGACGACCGACGCGGTAGGCCTCGTCCATCGCGTCGAGAATCGCGTCGAACTCGGTGCGCATATGGGTCGTGTACAGCGCGCCCGCGGCCGCGAGCGGCTCGGCGAGCGCCATCACTTCCTCGGTCGGCGCGGCGAACGCCGAACCGTATGCGAGCCCCGAGCTGAGACCGAGCGCGCCGTGCGCGAGCGCTTCTTCGAGCTGCGCGCACATGCGCTCGATTTCCTCGGCAGTCGCCGCGCGATCGAGCCGGTCCATCTGGTTATTGCGCAACGCCGTGTGGCCGATCAGCGCGCCGACGTTCACCGCCGGCCGCGCCGCGTTCACCGCGTTCACATAGTCGGCGAAGGTCGGGTACTGGAACGCGTCGCGCTCGCCGAGCAGGTTCATCGGATCGGGCGGATCGCCCTTCAGCGATACCGGCGACGCGCTGATTCCGCAATTGCCGACGATCACCGTCGTCACGCCCTGGGTGATCTTGGGCAGCATCTGCGGCGAGCGGATCACATGCGTGTCGTCGTGCGTGTGTACGTCGATAAAGCCCGGCGCGAGCGCGCGCCCCTCGGCCTCGATCACCTCTTCGGCGAGCCAGTTCGACAGATTGCCGATCGCGGCGATGCGCCCGTCGCGGATCGCCACGTCGCGCTCGACGGGCGGCGCGCCCGTGCCGTCGTACAGTTGCGCGCCGACGATCAGCGTGTCGGCCGCTTCGGGATGCGAATGCATGGATCAATCTCCTAACGGTTGTCGATCGCCGCCGCCGCGGTGCGCGTCGAGCGCGTGCTTCATGCGGCGCAGCAATTCGCGGCTTTCGTCGCCCTGACTGACGGCAAGTTCGGTGACGAGCACATCGAGCGCCATCATCATCGCGTAACGGGACGACGACGGCTTGTAAATGAAATCGGTTTCGAACGCGACGATCGGGATCAGCCAGTTGGCGAGCTTCGCCAGCGGCGACGCGGGCGCCGTCAGCGCGACCACCGTCGCACCGTAGCTGCGCGCGATCTTGCAGTTCTCGACCATCTCGGGCACGCGCCCCGTGGTGGACAGCGCGATCACGACGCACTCGCGCGACACCGTGCTCGCCACCATGCGCTGCAACAACCCGTCCTGATAGGTCGCGACCGGGCGGCCGAGGCGCACGAGCCTGAAACGCATTTCGTCAGCGAGCGCGGTCGAGCCGCCGCCCATGCCGAACACGTAGATCATGCGCGCATCGCGCAGCGCGGCCGCCGCTTCGGCGAGCGGCGCCTGGCGCAGCAGTTGATGATTGTGCGCGAGCGCCGTTTGCAGCTCGTCGAAGACGCGCGTGGCGATCGGCTCGGGTGCGTCGCTTGCGGTGTCGCGCTCGAGAAACCGCTGACCGACCGCGGCCGCCTGCGCGAGCCGCAGCTTGAGTTCGCGCACGTCGCGGCAGCCGACCGCCTTCGCGAAGCGCGTGACGGTCGCGATGCTGACCTCGGCCTGCTGTGCCAGCGCGCCGATGCTCGCGCGCGACGCGCCGGTCAGATCGTCGAGGATCAGCGCGGCGACCTTGCGTTCGGCCGAGCGCAACTCCGGCGCGCACTCGGCAATGCGCGCGACGATGTCGAAAGCGAGCGGTTCGGCGCTACGGTTCATGGCAGGCGGTGGGGTTCGCGGCACGGCTTTCGCGGCCCTTTCCGGCGGCCTTCGAAACCCATGGTACTAAATAACATTCGTTCAGACATCGTACTTTCGATAACATGGTAAAGTCAAATCTGACTCAATTTACCCGGACGATGGAGCACGGAGACATGAAAGTTACAAACTATCATGGCGCGACGATTGATCCTTATAGCAAGGGCTTGGGCATGGTTCCGGGCACGAGCATCCAGCTGACGGACGCCGCGCGCCTCGAGTGGAACCTGCTCGCCGAGGACGTCAGCCTGCCGGCCGCCGTGCTGTACGCCGATCGCGTCGAGCACAACCTGAAGTGGATGCAGGCGTTCGTTGCCGAATACGGCGTCAAGCTCGCGCCTCACGGTAAGACCACGATGGCGCCGCAACTGTTTCGCCGTCAGCTCGAAACCGGTGCGTGGGGCATCACGCTCGCCACCGCTCATCAGGTGCGCGCGGCGTACCACGGCGGCGTCTCGCGCATCCTGATGGCGAATCAGCTGGTCGGCCGTCACAACATGATGATGATCGCCGAATTGCTCAGCGATCCGGATTTCGAATTCTTCTGCCTCGTCGATTCGGCTGAAGGCGTCGAGCAACTCGGCGAATTCTTCACCTCGGTGAAGAAGCCGCTGCAGGTGCTGCTCGAACTCGGCGTGCCGGGTGGACGCACCGGCGTGCGCGACGAAGCGCAGCGCAACGCGGTGCTCGACGCGATCGCACGCTATCCGGACGTGCTGAAGCTCGCGGGGGTCGAACTGTACGAAGGCGTGCTGAAGGAAGAACCCGAAGTGCGCGCGTTCCTGCAAGGCGCGGTTGCGGTCACTCGCGAACTTGTCGAGCAGGGGCGTTTCGCGCGCTCGCCGGCGGTGCTATCGGGCGCGGGATCGGCGTGGTACGACGTGGTCGCCGAAGAGTTCGCGCAGGCGACGCAATCCGGCAAGGTCGAGGTCGTGCTGCGTCCCGGCTGCTATCTGACGCATGACGTCGGCATCTATCGCAAGGCGCAGACCGACATTTTCAAGCGCAATCCTGTCGCGAAGAAAATGGGCGAAGGGTTGCTGCCGGCGCTGCAATTGTGGGCGTACGTGCAGTCCATTCCCGAGCCGGATCGCGCGATCATCGGCCTCGGCAAACGCGACTCCGCGTTCGACGCAGGCATGCCGGAGCCGGCGCGCCACTATCGCCCGGGCCAGCAAGCGCCGCGCGACATCGCCGCGAGCGAGGGCTGGGAAATCTTCGGTCTGATGGATCAGCACGCGTATCTGCGGATTCCCGCCGGCGCCGATCTGAAAGTGGGCGACATGATCGCGTTCGACATCTCGCATCCGTGCCTGACGTTCGACAAGTGGAAGCAGGTGCTGGTCGTCGATCCGCAGTATCGCGTGAAGGAAGTGATCGAGACGTTCTTCTGATCGGACCACGCCGCGCTGACTCAAGCGCGATCTGTTCCGCTAAAGAAAAAGGCTGTGCGCCCCTGGGCTCACAGCCTTTTTTATCGCCACGCGCGGACTAAAAATCACATGCGCTGCGCCGCCT
The DNA here is from genome assembly GCF_014201055.1 of Paraburkholderia sp. CI2. Taxonomy (NCBI): domain Bacteria; kingdom Pseudomonadati; phylum Pseudomonadota; class Betaproteobacteria; order Burkholderiales; family Burkholderiaceae; genus Paraburkholderia; species Paraburkholderia sp. CI2. Next base: position 103,888 of record NZ_JACHDL010000007.1, on the reverse strand, counting down.
CGTCGCCAGCGGTCTCCTGCGGCGCGGCGGCCACGGTCGCGGCGCCGGCGTTGGCCGTCACCTCGCCGATGCGCGTCTCCAACATTTTCAGCGCGCTCGACAACGCCGCGAGCGCCTCATCCGGCAACCCGGCCATCGTGTCGTGCAAGAACGCGTTGCGACGCGGCAGGCTCGCTTCGGTCGCGGCGTGGCCCGCTTCGGTCAGACGCACGTTGGTCACGCGGTTATCGCGCGTATCCATGCTGCGCGCGATCCAGCCCAACCCTTCGAGCGCCTTCAGCTGTCGCGTGAGCGCGCCAGGATCGACGCGCAACCGCTCGACGAGCCGCTTCTGCGACGACTCGCCGGCCTGCTCGCGCAGCGCGAGCAGAATGCGCCAGCGTGGCAACGGATGCCCCACCTGGGCCTCGAATGCCGACATGAACGCCCGATACGTGCGACCAAATTGCTGCATGACGGCGACGCGGTCCTGTTCTTCCATAATCTGCCTGTCCAACACCAAGTTCAAAAATCAGTCTGCGTGAATCACCGGCTCGAGCTTGCGCTGCAGCTTGATCGGCGGCACGCGGCGGGTTTGCCACACCGACACGACGGCGATCACCGCGGCCATCGCGAGACCCAGATGAATCGCCCCGACCAGCGCCTCGCGCGCACTTTCGAGCAACATCGCGCCGTTGTGGCCAGCGTGGGTCAACTGGTCGACGAGCGTGGTCTGCGCATCGCGGTTGATCAGGATCTGCGGATCGCCGAGATCGGCGAACCAGTGCGACGCGCCCGCGCCTTCGAGCGCATTGCGCACACCGCTCTTGTACATGTGGGTCACGAGCGTGCCGGTCAGCGCCGTGCCGATCATGCCACCGATCATCCGCAGCGACTGCAGCAGCGCGGTCGCGATGCCGAGGTGTTCGCGGCCCGCGGTCTGCTGCGCGAAGATCGTCAGGTTCGGCATCACGAAGCCGAGCCCGAGGCCGCCGACGACCATGAACGACATCAGCACCCATTGCTGCATCGAACGGGTCGCGACGACGATGCCAAGGCATGACAGCGCGACCATCGCAAAGCCGATGTACAGCATCAGGTTCGGATTCTTCACCCGCGACACGACGCGCCCGTTCGCGATACTGCCGATCGTGATGAACACGACGAGCGGCGTGATCACGAGGCCCGCCTCTTTCGGCGACATGCCGAAGCCGCCCTGGAACAGCAGCGGTGCGTAGAACAGCAGCGAGAACATCGTGAAGCCGCCGAGCACGGCCAGCGTGAACAGCGCGGCCAGACTGCGGTTGCGGAACATGTCGACGGGCAGGATCGCGGTCGGGCAGCGCTTTTCCCATTTCCACAGCGTGACGGCCGACGCGACGGCGAGCCCGAGCAGCGCGAACGCGCTCAGCGTGATGCCGTGCTTCGGCAGCAATTCGACGAACAGCTGCAGTGAGCCGAGCGCGATCGCGATCAGCAGCGCGCCGGGCCAGTCGAGCCGCATTTTGCCGGTATGTTCGACGTGCCGCAGATGCGGCAGGAAACGCCAGACGAAAAACAGCGACAGCAGCCCGACCGGCAAATTCACATAGAACACCGAGCGCCAGCCGTAGTACTGCGTGAGAAAACCGCCGAGCGACGGGCCGACCGCATTGGCGATGCCGAACGCCGAGCTCATCAGCACCTGCCAGCGCAGCCGCACGACGGAATCGGGGAACAGATCGGGAATGCAGGCGAACGCGGTGCCGACGAGCATGCCGCCGCCAATGCCCTGCAACCCGCGCGCGAGCACGAGAAACAGCATGCTGTTGGCCGCGCCGCACAGCACCGAGGCGCCGGTAAACACGACGATCGACGCAATCACGAACGGCTTGCGCCCGTAATAATCGCCAAGCCGCCCGAAAATCGGCACGGTGATCACCGAGGTCAGCAGATACGAGGTTGCGACCCATGCGTACAACTCGAAGCCTCGGAGTTCGGACACGATGGTGGGCAGCGCGGTGCCGACCACGGTCTGGTCGAGCGCGACCAGCATCGTGACGAACGAGATGCCGAGCATGGCCAGCAGGGATTCGCGGAACGGTAAGACTTGCCCACTCGAATGGTGAGCGGCGGTATGGACAGCCATTTTTGATGGAGCAAAAGTTGACGTGTCAAAAGATTGTGGATCATACCATGGTGCGACGCTCCAAGCGGGACGGAACGCGTCTTGCAACGCGGTAGACTGACTCCAGATACGCAACACACGACATGCCAGGGAGGCCCATGCAGCCGAGTTCGCTCGCAACTCCATACTTATCGGAGCAGGACCTCGCCGCGCTGCGGCGCGCGAAACACCAGCTCGAAAGCCCCGCGCTCACGATGAAGCTCGCGAGCGTCGTCGGCGCGCCGATCGAGAAGCTGCTATCGCGCATCCCGGCGTTCGCCAACCAAAAAGTGTCCGATGCGACGCAGGCCGCGTTGCGCAAATGTCTGTCGATCGCGCTACGCACGCTCGGCCGGCGCGACGACGCCAGGCTTCTCGCGCCCGACAAGCCGAACAACCTGCTGCACAAGTTCGCGGTCGCGACCACCGGCGCGGCCGGCGGGGCGTTTGGATTGATCGCGCTGCCAGTCGAGCTGCCGGTCACGACTACGCTGATGTTCCGCTCGATCTGCGACATCGCGCGCAGCGAGGGCGAGGACCTGACCTCGGTCGACACGCAGCTGCAATGCCTGACCGTGCTCGGCATGGGTGGTACATCGAGCGAGGACGACGACGCCGACCTCGGCTACTTCTTCATGCGCGGCGCGCTAGCGCAGGCGGTGTCGAGGGCGTCGTCCGAGGTGGCCAGCAAGGGCTTCACGACCCACGGCTCGGCGGCGCTGCTGCGGCTGCTCAACGCGATCGCCGCGCGCTTTTCGGTGCAGGTCAGCGAACAGATCGCTGCCAAATCGATTCCCGCGATCGGCGCGGTGCTCGGCGCGATGGTCAACACCGTGTTTATCGATCACTTCCAGCAGGTCGCGCACGGGCACTTCACCGTGCGGCGGCTCGAGCGGCAATACGGCCAGCAAACGATCGAAGCCGTCTATCGGACGCTCGACGTCACGCTCGACGCCTGAGCCCTGTTCGCGGCGCGGCTCGTCGCGCGTCGCACGAACGCGGCCGCGCGATCGAGTGCGCGGTTCGCCTCCGGCATGAACGGCGCGAACATCGGCCACACGTGCGGCAGGTTTTTCCACACCTCGCATTCGCAATCGACTCCTGCCGCGTGCGCATGGTCGGCGACGCGGCGCGCGTCGTCGAGCAGCACCTCGGTGCTGCCCGCCTGCAAGAACAGCGGCGGCAGACCGCGCAGGTCCGCGTAGACCGGCGACGCGTACGGATGCGTGGCCGGCGCGTCGCCGAGATAAACCTTGGCCGCGCGCTCGATCGAGGCGCCACAGAACATCGGATCGACGCTGTCGTTGGTGCGCAGGCTCGCGCCGGTCGTCGCCAGATCGGTCCACGGCGAGAACAACAGGCCGCCAGCGGGCATCGGTGCGCCGGCGTCGCGCAGCGCGACCAGCGTGGCGAGCGCGAGGCCGCCGCCGGCCGAGTCGCCGGCGACCACGATCGAGCTCGGTGCGATGCCCATCGCGAGCAGCTGTCGATAGGCGGCGGTGGCGTCGTCAAGCGCGGCCGGAAAGCGATGCTCGGGCGCGAGGCGGTAGTCGAGGGAGAAGAGCCGCGCGTCTGCGCGGGTAGCGAGAGCGAACGTTAGCGACCGATGCGTGCGCGGCGAGCAGAAGTAGTAGCCTCCACCGTGGCAATACAGCACCGTCGGCTCCGCGCCGCCGGCCGTGCCGCCGTCCACGCGTTCCAGCCATTCGCCGACGAGCGGCGCCTCGCCCGCGCCATACGTTTCGCGAAGATGCCAGCCGCGCGGCACGCGTGGCGACCACACCCGCTTCGAGGTCAGCGCGCGCGCCCGCTCGACGTTGATAGACGGCTTGAGGGTTTCGGGCCGGAACTGTCTGCGCAAATACCAGCAAGCGAGCGCGCTTTGCCAGCTCATCGGGACATGCTCCTTCGTTGAAGTCCCGTCATGGTACGGGCGGTGGCGGGGGCGCCGTTGGTTGGCGGGTTCTAACGGTGTGAAGCTGCTTTTGGCCGCGGCACGCGCGCTCGGCCCACGCGGGGCCCACGCCTAGTTCGCCGGCAACACCTGCCCGCGAATTTCGCCCGTCGGATTCTGCGCGGTATGAACATTGAAGTACCACTGCCCCGCCATCAGATCCGTGACCTGCTGCTCGGTCAGCTTCGCCGTGCCTTTGATCGGACTTGCGAGGCCATTCTTCTCGATCGGCACCTGGACCTTCGCGTTCTGGCCAACCGGCGCGGGACCGTGGAAATGCGCGGCGGTGACCGGACTGCTCAAGCCTTCGTAAGTAACAGTCCACTGCAGCGATTGGGTGGACGTGTCGAAGGTCGCATTCAGCATGCCGTGCCCGCGACTCACGCGCGGCGGCACTTCGCTCGACGGCTGGAGATTCGCCTTCAGCGCAACCGTATCCGCGAACGCAGCGCCCGACGCAAGCGCCCACACCACCACGGCCAGATTCAATTTTCGCAGCGAAATCATGGTCTTCTCCGGACATTGACGCGCCGCCGCGGCACCCGTGTCGGCCGTGCGGAGCTTCCACATACTAGTGCAAATCATTTGGAGCCGGTGAGGTTGGGATGGTGGCTTGCGCGGGCCGCTTTAATTCGAACCGGACTGTGATTAAAACAGAAGGCAAGGTGCGCAATGCGCACAGGCGTTCGTCACGATATGCCTAAAATACCGGCAAAAACGTAGTGCGAAATCGTTTTAATCGATTTAATCAAAAAGTTAATTGCGCGATTTGCAATGAATAAATGACGCCGTTCCTGGTATGCTTCGATTTGCGAGAAGTGACTCCTTCATCGAAGGATGTCTCCAAATCTTTAACGCGGCTTCGGCCGCGTTTTTTTTCGTCCCGATTTTGGTCGCGCCCGTTTGAATCGGCCGCGTATTCGCGCGAGGTCACCGCCCGCCGCCCGCTAGGCGAGCAATGCGGCCTGCTGTTCGATGCCATCGAGCATCGCCTCGCATTGGCGGATTAGCGCATGCCCCTCGTTACGCAACTGCTCGGGCGACTTCGCGACAATGTCGCGACGATAGGCTTCGAGCGCGTGTACGAGTGGCTGATACCGCAGCACGCTGGCCGCCCCCATCACCCGATGCAGCCACTCGGGCACCCGCCCCGTGTCCGCGCGTTCGAGTAACGTCGCAAGCGCGTTGAAGTCTTCGCGCATCGACGAGATGAATGAACCGAGCAACGCCTTGACCGTCGACTCGCTTCCCCATAACTGCGTCATGTGTGTTAGTTCGACGGGCACGTACGGTTCGACACCGACGCGCTGCGTGATCTGCCGCTCGCCGGCCGGCGCAGACGATTCGCGACCGCATGTTTCTGCCGGCGCGGGGTGCCGAACGGTGTCGGTGCCAAACCAGCGGCTCAGGTAGTCGCGCAACGTGGCAAGCCGAGTCGGCTTGATCAGACTGTCGTCCATGCCGGCTTCGCGGCACAGCCTCAGGTCGTCGGGCGCGGTGTTGGCCGTGATGCCGAGTATCGGCAGACGCTGCGCGCCGCCGCGCAGTGCCTCCGCTTCGCGGATACGGCGAGTCAGTTCGTAACCGGACAGGTTCGGCATATGACAGTCCGTGATCAGGCAGCCATAGCTCGTGCGCTCGAGCGCGAGAAGCGCTTCGGCGCCGTCGTTCGCGACGTCGCACGCGAACCCCAGCAGGGCGAGTTGATGGCGGATCAACTCCTGATTGACTGGGTGATCTTCCGCGACAAGAATCAGTCGCCCGCTCGCGATCGCGCGTTCACGATCAGGCGGCGGCGCGACGCCATCGGTCGAGAACGGCACGCCTCGCGCTCGCGGTACCATCGGGGACATCGACGACAGGCCCGTCATCGCGGCCGCGCATGCGGCGCCGAGGCCGCGCCACGAAATCGGATTGATGCTCACGCGCACCTTGTCGTCGAGGATGCGGTAACCCGTCGGCATCGGCTTTTCGGTCAGCGTGACGACACGCGCATTTGCGCCGATCCGTACGGGCAACGTGACGTCCTCGCCGACGAACAGCAGATCCGCGCGGCTCAGCAAATCGCTTTTGCCCTGCGTCGCCCCAACGGCCGAGAGGCTGCGCAGTTCGAGCCCGAGCGCCTCGCCGAAGTGTGCGAGAGCGCGGCCGATGCGCGGATCTCGCGTGATCACGACGGCGCGTTTGCCGCGCAGACCGTCGATCGAATAGCGCCGTTCGACGATCGGCATCGTCAGCCGCACGATCATCCTCGTGCCGTGGCCCGGTTCGCTGCGCAGCGCGAGCGTGCCGTTCATCAGGTCGATCAGCTTGCGGCAGATCGTCAGCCCAAGGCCCGTGCCGCCGAAGCGCCGCGTGGTGGACGACTCAGCCTGCACGAACGGCTCGAACAGGCCCGCCTGCACATCCGGCGCGATGCCGATGCCGGTGTCCTCAACGGTCAGCTCCAACGTCTGCGAGTCCGCGCGATCCTGGACGACCGCCACGCTCACACCCACCTCGCCCTTCGGCGTGAACTTGATCGCATTGCCGAGCAGATTGAACAGAATCTGGCGCAGACGCACGCTGTCGCCGCGGAGCGTCGCGGCGGCGTCGGTCGCGATGTCGACGCGCACTTTCAGCCCTTTTTCGTGGGCGCGCCCCGCGAGCAGGCCGACCGCGTTATCGACGAGTTCGCGCAGATCGATCGGCTCGGCTTCGAGCGTGAGCCGCCCCGCCTCGATCTTCGAATAATCGAGCAGATCATCGAGAATCTGCAGCAGCGCGCCCGCCGACTCATGGATCATGCCGAGCATTTCGCTCTGATCGGTACTGAGCGGCGTGCGCTCGAGCACTTCGACGAGACCGAGCACACCGTTCATCGGGGTGCGGATTTCGTGGCTCATCATCGCGAAGAAGTCGTCCTTCGCGCGCGAGGCCGCCTCGGCCACGTCGCGTGCCCGCGCGAGTTCCTCCGAACGCGCGCGCTCGACGCTCGCATCGACCCAATAGCCGCTCCAAACGACGCTGCCATCGGCTTCTCGCCGCGGCACCAGCTCGGCCCGCACCCACTTTGGTTGACCGGCGTTTTCGAGGCGGAACTCCATATGCACGGGGGAGGCGCAGCTCGCGGAACGCTCGAGCTCGGCGAGAACGCGCGGCCGATCCAGCTCCGACACTCGTTGGAAATCGACTCGTGCCCCCCCATGCCAATCACCCTCGCCGAGCAGATGCCGCGTGTCGCCGCCGATGTACGGGAAGGAATACGCGCCGGACGGCGAGCGCCGCAACTGGAACACGACGGCGGGCAACGAGCGCGTGACGTCGAACAGGCGCCGTTCGGTTTCGCTCGCGCGCATTTCAGCGCGCCGGATGTCGGTGATGTCGACCATCGTGCCAAGCACGTACGCCGGCTGCCCATCGCTGGCCTCGCAGACGCTCGTCCAGAAAATCCCATGCCGCGTCTCGCCAGCGCCGTCCTCGAACTCGAGTTCGACTTTCGCGATGCCGCCGCCGCGCAGGATCTCGCCCGTGATGTCGTCGAGCACGCGGCTGTTTGCGTCGCCCCATGTGCCGACCTCGGTCGTCGTGCGCCCGAGCACGTCCTTCCGCTCCAGCCCGCACGCTTTCTCATAGGCCTCGTTGATCGCGATGTACCGTCCGTCCAGGCCTTTCGCGATGAGCGGATACGGCACCGTCTTCATCATCGTTTCCTGGAAGTTCAATTGCAGTGCGAGTTCGCGCTCGGTCTGCTTGCGTAGCCGGACTTCGCGTTGCAGCAGCACGTACGCGCGCAACGTGACCAGCAGCACGACGCCGATGCCGATCAGCACCGGCAGCAGCCGCACCGCAGTCACGCTCCATACGGCGTTGTCCGGCGCGGCGGGACTCACCCACTTGCGCCGGATGCGCTGCTTTTCGGCTGCCGGCATCGCCTGCAACGCGCGATCGATCAGCTTGACGAGCGGGCTCAGATCCTCGCGCACAGCAAAATACAACGAGTCGGATTCGCCGAGCGAGTCGAGCACCCTGAGCGCGCCGACGTAGTGCTGCCGCAGTTGCACGTTGATCGCGGCAGCGTTGCCGACCAGCACGTCGGCCTCGCCGCTCGCGACCATGCGCATCGCCTCGCCCAGGCTCGCCGCGACGACGATGTGATCGACCGGCACCGTTTCCAACGCGAGCGGCACCGAGCCGGCCACATGCGGCGACATCACGACGCGGCACGACGTGATGTCGTCGAACGAGCATGGGGGCGGCGCGCCACTGCGCCCGACGATCACCAGCGGATCGCTCTCGTATACACGGCTATGGTCGGCGCCTACCAGAAGCGCGGCGCGACTCGATGTGGAGGACAGCATCGCGAGGTCGCCACGCTGGAACGCCTCGACGGCGGCGGCCCAGTCGGCCATGCGCGCGCGGTTGAACACGACACCGAGCGTGCTGCTCAGGTACGTGAGGTAATCGGCGGTCAGACCGACGGGGCGGCCTGCGGAATCAACATAGCTGAACGGCGCCCAGTCGTTGTCGAAGCCGACCTGCAACGGCGGCAGCGAACGCAGCCAGTTCTTCTCTTCCGGCGTCAACGTGAAGCGTGGTGCATGCGGCGCGGGCGCCGCGTTGAAGTTGCCGGACAGCCAGCGCGCGCGTATCGCGGCGGCCTCGGCGGGATTCATCGACACGAGCGCGCGGTTTAGCTGATCGCGCAAAGCAGGCTGGCGAGGCGATACGGCAAAGCGCAGGTCGAGCGCTTTGCCGCCTTGCTCGAACGCTACGCGCAGATTGCGATACGCGTCGGTCGCCAGTTCGTATTGCACGACCGGCGTGAAGCCGAAGTAGACGTCTGCATCGTCATGCAGTAGCGCGTTCAGCGCTTCGTGCGTGCTCGCGAACGGGACGATACTCGCGCGAGGAAAACCTGCGCGCAACAAACGCTCACGCGCAAAACCGCGCTCGATCGCGATACGCGCGCCAGCGAGGTCGGTGGGGTTCACATGCCGGGCGTCGTCGCGACGCACGACGGCCGAGGCGAACGAGTGGAAGTAAGGAGCCGTAAAGCTGAGGCAGCGCTCGCGCTCCGGCGTGCGCGCTATGCTCGTCAGCAGGTCGACCTCGCCGGCGCAAGCCGCGGCGACCAGCTTGGCCATGTCGGGAAAGCTCTTCGTCTCGATGACGACGTTCGGCCCCACGAGCGCGCGCAACAGGTCGCCGCTGACGCCGGCGAGCCGGCCGCCCAGCGGAATGTCGAACGGCGCCCAGCCTCTTTCGAGAATGCCGACCGTCAATCTGGCAGGAAATGCAATGGATGACGACGCGGAAGAACCCGCTCCCACTGCGGAAATTACGGGTGACTGTGACGCAGCGCCGGCAGGTCCGGCCATGCAGACCGCATCCGTAACCGCCAGCAGGAAAAACGCGAGCCAATGCGTCATCGAGTGGCGCGGCGAGCGCGGCCAAAGACACCGCAACAAACGCACCGGAAGTGGTGAGTACCGTCCCTCGCTCACGAAACGTCACCCTGCCCGTCCACCAACGACACCGAAGACGAATCGGCTCCGCCGTCCAGAAACGAAAACAGCACGCCAGCCGCGATTGCTCCGGCCAACGGCGCGGCCCAGAACAGCCACAACTGATCCAGCGCCCAGTTGCCGACGAACAGCGCCTGCGCGGTCGAGCGTGCGGGATTGACCGCTCCATTGGTGATCGGAATGGACACCAGGTAGACGAGCATCAGACATGCGCCGGTGATGAATGGCGCAATGGTTGCCACCTCTTTTCGAACGACGACCAGCAGGCATGCTCCGACAAACACGAACGACAGCACGCATTCCACGACGAGTGCCGCATGCAATGGATAGTCGGCGGGCGAATGAGCGCCGAAGCCGTTCGCCGCGAATTCACTCGCGGAGAGTTCGAAACCTGGCCGGCCGCTGGCGAGGTAGGCGAGAAGCGCCGCGGCGACTATTGCGCCCCAGATTTGCGCAGCGATATAGGGCAAGACATCACGCACGGGAAAGCGCTGCGCGATCGTCAGGCCGATGGTGACGGCAGGATTGAAATGCGCGCCGGAAATCTTGCCGAAGGCATAGCTGCCGGTAGCAAGCGCAAGACCGAACGCCAACGACATTTGCAACGCGCCAGTGCCCTGCAGCACGCCTGTGGTGTCCAGCACCGTACTGCCGCAGCCGACAAACACGAGCCAAGCCGTACCCACACCCTCGCTGCACAATCGCTTGCCTAGCGCAACCATCTCTATCCCGTCCATCAAGTATGAGGCACAGACGCCAAACGATCGCGCGAAGAGGTCTGCACCGGATTCCCCTGATCCATTGGTAATCGGATCACGAACCAGCCGCTTGGCAGTTGCGGCGCACGGCGCGCAATGACAGGCGGCCAAGATTATTGGGTGCCCCCCACGCCACGGCAATCAGATAAGTCTGATAAGGGCTACCTCAAATCCATCGAGAACAAGAATTTGTGACCGTTGCTGCGCCTCATATCAGCCCAATCTGAGTGGCGTAGTTGATCAGGTCGGCTTCTGTTTCCAGTCCGAGCTTGCGCATCGCGCTGCGTTTTTGCGTGCTGATGGTTTTGTCGCTACGTCGCAGACGTGTGGCGATCTCGTGCACCGCGAGGCCTCGCACATAGAGTTGAAACACCTCCCACTCGCGTGCGCTCATCACACCGCCGCGCCGGGGCGGCGCAGGCTCCGCGGTCGCAAGCGCGGCCCGAACCTGTTCCGATAGATGGGTGCCCCCGGCGGCAACGGCTTCGATTGCGTCGATCAATGCGTCCACGGCGTCGCGCTTGTCGACGATTCCAGTCACGCCGATATTGCGCAAGCCGGCCAACACATGCGCGCGCCCAATCATGGTCAGCACGACCACGTGGGGATGCGGCGTGCGCCGTAGCAGCCGGCGCAATAGCGGCACCGCGCTGGTGTCTCCGTCGAGTCCCGGCATGCCGATGTCCGACACGACGACGTCGCATGCGCAGGCATCGAGCAGCTTCGCGAGACCACGGGTGTCGGCAGCTTCGCCGACAATTTCGATATTCGGCTTGTCGCGCAGCAGAGATCGGACGCCCGCGCGAATGGAGTCGTGATCGTCCGCCACGACGACGTGAATCTTGTTTGGCATTCTTTTCCGTGACTTTTTTATGGTGTCGATCGGGCATACCGCACGAAATGTGTCCCCCGGTTATGCCGATATATTCGCCGCGCGCCTGCGCAGAATGTTGCCGCCCGCTTAACGGCTTTGACCAAGCCCTTCCGGCACTACGCCATACTCGACTGCGAAGCGAAACAGTTCGGCGTCGCTATTCAGCGACAGCTTGCGCATGGCCATGCACTTCTGCGCGCTGATCGTCTTCACACTACGTCCCAGCCGCGTGGCGATTTCCGTGACGCCGAGTCCTGACGCGTATTGCGTAAAAACCTCGAACTCTCGGCGAGACAGGGTGGCGCGCACGAAGTCGAGACGTTTCGTCAGCGTGACATCGGCCAGCATGGCGCGCACCGCCGGACCGACAAAACATTCGCGCGCCAGCGCCATGACCACCGCCACATGGATCAGATCGATACGATCACGTTTGCTCAGCAGCCCATCCACGCCGAGCGACATCACTTTGCGCAGCGTCGCCGCCTCCGTTTCCATTGTCAGAATGACGAGCGCCACGTTGGGATAGCGCGCCTTCAACTGCCTGACGACGTCGAACCGGTTGTCGTTGTGCCCTCCTGGCATGTAAAGGTCCATCAGCACGATATCGCAAGGACTGCGATCGACTTCGATGAACAGTTCGGCGACATCCGCCGCACGGCCAACCACCTTCAGGTCCGGATAGTTGCCAATCAGATTTTCTATAGCCAGCAGAACCAGCGGATGATCATCCGCAATGATCGTTCGAACAGGCGAGCCTGATGCAGCCATGAGGTTCATCGTCTGGCGCTCCTCGATACTTTCATTTCTCGACCTTGTTATGTGTGACCGGCGCTCACGCAATGGTCGAGCATTTCTATTGCGACAAACATCAGAGCGCTCTGAAATGGTACGAACAACCGTATGCCTGATGCTTAGTCTTCCGATTCGAGGAGGACCGTGCCGCAGGCGCGCACACAGGAAAAAAGCGCGGGGTCGTCGTTGACGCCAAGCCGCGCCATCGCTTCGCGCTTGTGCCGGCTCACCGTGCGGCGATGGCAGCCGAGCGCCGCCGCGATCTGCACGATGGACTCGCCGCTCACGAGCCTGCGCAGGATGTCGGTCTGCCGCTTCGACAGCAGCAGGGCCGACACGAACCGACCGTTGTCCGGCTGCAAACGCGCGAGCGTTTCGACTACCGAGCGGCCCAGGTAGCGCGCGCCGCGCGCACTGTCGCAGACCGCTTGCGGCAGTTCCTCGAGCGAATCGGCTTTGCCGATCACACTCACCGCGGCATCGGCGACGACGACACGCAACATCGCGGCATTCGTCTGCCCGGTCACGACGACGACGCGCAATGACGGCCACTCGCCACGAATGCGCCGGATCAGGCCGAGTCCGTCGCCAATCTCGCCGGCGGGCTCCGGCATGGAAAGATCGACGACGAGCACGTCGCACGGTGTGTGTTGCAGCAATGCGATCAACGCAGTGGGCATCTGCGCCTGACCGACGACGGACAGACCTTCGTGCGCCTCCAGTGTCGATTTCAGGCCAAGCAGGACGAACGGGTGATCGTCCGCCAGAATGATTCGAAGATTTGTCACGATTAGTCTCGCTCGTTATAAGAATGGTCGAAATGCGCGCGGCAGTGGCTGTGCAGGGGGCAGGCGTCGACCTGCGTCGCGGCACTCAAGCGACGTGCCGGAACAGCCATCTGATCACCCTCGCAAATTCACGACAATCGGAGCGTTCCTAATCCAGATCAATAATCGGGATAATTTATAGTTCGACCAAGCAATATGCGCACCGTGATTCGAATCGAATCAAAATCAATTCGGCAACGCAAAGCGCGCGCTGTTCGCCCCATGTCTCACGCCGCATCGCAAGCACGCGTCGCGCGCATCGCACGCGTCGACGCGGCGCGCGGAAACACCGGCAATGCGAGCAACGCGCAAGCGCTCGCCACCGTCCACACCAGCGGCCATGCTCCGATAGACAGCAGCGCCGGAATCGCGAGCGGCGTCACGAACAGCGTGAGGAACACGCAGGTGTTGCCCATCGCGAGCGCGGTGCCCGCGCGGCGAGTACCGGCGAGCGTCGCGAGTTCGGTGAACGCGACGCCGTGCCACGCCGACGCGCTAACTCCGCCGAGTACGATCATCAGCGCGAACGGCGCGACCGCCCCGGCGCGACGCAGGCCGATGAGCCCGGTCGCGAGCGCGAGCAGCACGAACAGCACGGCGGTCACCAGACTGCATGCCCGCATATACGCGCGGCGGTTGCCGCGCCGGTCGGTCCACGCGCCGCTCCAGACCCGCGCGATCGCGGCGCCAGTCTGCACCGCGGCCATCGTCGCGGTGATCGCGAACACGCCGGCACGCCCGAAGTCGTGCAGGAACACCGTGCCGAATGTGATCACGGCAATCTGCGGCATGCACAGCGCGCCCGCGCCGAGCGCGACGCGCCAGATCGCGATGTCGCGCAATGGGGAGATCATCGGCGGCGGTGCGCTGACGTTCGAGGAGTCCAACCTCCGACCGTTGCCCGCCGCAGCACGGGCCGTCGCAGCCGCGCGCGCCCCTTTGGGCGCCGGCGTATCGTCCGCGTGTGCGGGCTCGTGCAGCCAGCGCCACGCGAACCATGCGGTGATCGCGCACGCCAACGCCAGCACCGCATAGGCGCTCGCAAAACCAAAGTGCGAGGCGAGCACCGGCAGGACCACTGCGCCGAGTCCACCGCCCGCCGGCACGGCGGTCTGGCGGATGCTCATCGCGAGGCCGCGCTCGCCTTCGCGAAACCACGCCATCACCGCCCGGCCGCTCGATCCGTTGACGCTGCCGCCCAGCAGTCCGACCAACAGCAGCCCGAGCGCGAGCGGGACGATGCCGGGCACATGCGCGCCGCCCGGCGACACGAACAGCGCGAGACCGGCGAGCGCAATCGCGGTCGACAGCAAGCCGAGCAGCAGCACCCGGCGATCGCCCCAGCGGTCGGTTAGCAGCCCCCACGGCAACTCGCTGACCGCAATGCCCAGGCCGAGCATGCCGAGCACGAGGCCGAGCCCGTGGTTGCCCAGGTGGTAGTCCGAGCGCAGGAACACCGCTGTCGTCGGAATCCCCGAAAATGCCGCCGAAAAGCTCGCATTCGCGGCAAAACCAACGCCCAGCACCTTCCAGCGATGCCGCGCGCCGCGCTCGCCGGTGCCGCCCGACGCTGTCATCGATCCGTTTTCCATCACACCCTCCGTGTGTCATTCGAGGGTATGCTACGGCTGGGCATTCCATCGGCAAAGCCGGAAATTTAGATCGCCACCATCGGAAAAACCGAATCATGAGCCAGCGTGGTTTCGACCTTGCGCAGTTGCGGACCTTCGTCGCCGTCGCCGAATCGGGCGGGGTGTCGGCAGGCGCGCAGCGCGTGTTCCTGTCGCAGTCGTCGGTAAGCGAGCAGTTGAAGAAGCTCGAGGAGCGCGCCGGCCAGCCGCTCCTCGTGCGCAGCCGGCAGGGTGTGAGTCCGACGTCCGCGGGCGAGCGCCTGCTCGAGCATGCGCGCCGCATCATCGCGATGAGCGAAGCGGCCTTCGACGACCTGCAAGGCCGCTCGCTCGACGGCGAGCTGCGCATCGCGATCACCGATTACTACCGGCCGCACGACATCGCGCGCATCCTCAAGACGTTTTCGGAACAGCATCCGCGGCTGAAGCTGCACGTGACGGTGCTGCCGAGCGCGGTGATCGACAGCGGCGCGGACGATCACGCGTCGTTCGACATCGGTTTGTCGGCGCGGCTCGTCACAGGCCAGCTGCGTGCGCGCGGCGCGGGTGCCGGTGCCGCGAGCATCGTCGTGCGGCGCGAAAGGTTGCTATGGGCCAGTTGCGCCGATGCCGCCCCCCGCCCCATCGCGCCGTATCAACTGGTGCTGCTGCCGTCGACGTGTCAGTTGCAGCGCTTCGTCGTCAAGCTGCTCGACCAACACAAGGTACCGTACGTGGTGTCGCATTCGGCGTCGGGCGTCGCGGGCCTGCAGCTCGCTTTGAAGGCGGGGCTCGGGATTTCCTGTCTGAACGAGTCGTCGCTCGGCGGCGGCGTGGTGGCGTGTGCCGCGAACTTCGGCTTGCCACCGCTGCCCGCCATCGAGTTTCATCTGCTGCCGCGGCTTCCGGGCGAAAGCGAGTTGGTCAGCAATGCACGTGATGCGCTCGTGCGGCTCTTCGCATGACGCACAAATGAAATTC
Source organism: Paraburkholderia sp. CI2 (assembly GCF_014201055.1). NCBI lineage: Bacteria > Pseudomonadati > Pseudomonadota > Betaproteobacteria > Burkholderiales > Burkholderiaceae > Paraburkholderia > Paraburkholderia sp. CI2. Next base: position 88,460 of record NZ_JACHDL010000007.1, on the reverse strand, counting down.
ACAGCAAAATTTATCGATCGACATCAGCTAATCACACTTACATGATGCATTGCGATCGATAAGCCGCGGCGCGACGATCGCGACGCAGCACTGCTCAATGTGCCACGGCGTACTCGGCACCGTGCAGGTCACCGCGCCGGCGAAGGACCCGATGCGACCGCATCCAGGCTCGTGATGCAGGGCGACCCGCAACGCAATATCGCACCGTGCGCGGCGGGTCATGGCCAACTCGATCGCAAGGACGCGGCGCCGTGGCTCGGCGGACAGTCGGCGGCCTATCTGGCCGCGCAGTTGCAGGCGTTCGCTTCGGGCGCGCGGCGCAACGACATCAACGAGCAGATGCGCAATGTCGCGCGGCAGATGACGCCCGAGGAAATCGATGCCGTGGCGAGGTATTACGCGGCCATGCAGTAGTGGGACGGTGAGAGGTCGCGGGTTGACGCAGCGCAACGGCTCGCGTTACGCCGCGACAAACTCGCTGTCCAGTCTCCGCTCGCCGGCAACACCGGCCAGCTTCGCGCCGGGCGCCGGAGCACGGCTGCGCGATTCGCTGCCGGTCCGGAACACCGCCACCGCCGTCGACAGGCGCCGCGCCTGATCTTCCAGCGAACTCGCCGCCGCGGCCGCCTGCTCGACGAGCGCCGCGTTCTGCTGCGTGACCTCGTCCATCTGACCGACCGCGCGATTGACCTGATCGATGCCGGTGCTCTGTTCGAGCGCCGCCGCCGCGATCTCGTTCATGATGGAACTGACGCGCGCGATCGCGCCGACGATGTCGTTCATCGTCGTGCCCGAGCGCTCGACGAGCTGCGAGCCCTGCTCCACGCGGGTGGTCGACGCGTCGATCAAGCCCTTGATCTCCTTGGCCGCCGCCGCGCTGCGCTGCGCGAGCGAGCGCACTTCGCTCGCGACGACCGCGAAGCCGCGTCCCTGCTCGCCCGCTCGCGCCGCCTCGACTGCGGCGTTCAGCGCGAGGATGTTGGTCTGGAACGCGATGCCCTCGATCACACCAACGATATCGGCAATCCGCCGCGAATCGTCGACGATGCCGTGCATCGTGCCGACCACCTGCTCGGTCAGCTCGCCGCCCCGCGCGGCCAGTGTCGAGGCGCCCTGCGCGAGCGAGCTCGCCTCTTTCGCGTTGTCGGCCGTCTGCTTGACCGTCGTGGTCAGCTCTTCGATGCTCGCGGCCGTTTCCTCGAGCGCCGCCGCCTGCTCCTCGGTGCGTTGCGACAGATCGGCGTTGCCGGCCGCGATCTCGCTGACGCCGGTATCGATCGAATCGGTACCTTGACGAACCGCGTTGACGGTCGCGATCAGCGACTCCTGCATCTTGCGCAGCGCGGCCGCGAGACGGCCCGTCTCGTTGTCGCTGAGCACCTCGATGCGGCCGCTCAGATCGCCGTTGGCGATGCGCTGGAACTGCGCGATCGTCGCATCGACCGGCGTGACGATCGCGCGCACGAGCACGAAGCGGGCGAGCAAGCCGCCGACCAGCGACAGCGCAATGCCGATCGCCACCGCCGTGCTGATCGCGTAGAACAGGTCCTGCGCATCCTTGTAGCGCTGTGCGCCGTGATCGAGCTGCAACTGCTCGAGCGCGAGCATGGCCTTCTCGTACGCGCTGTACAGCGACGGCAGTTTATGCGCCTGCAATTGCTGGAAGGCGTTGGTGTCGCTCGACTTCAGCGCGGCGAGCGTCGGGTCGACGCCGTCGTGCAGGAACGCGTCGCGCTTCTGCTGCATGTCGGCGATCAGACGCTGCTCATCGGCATCCGTGCCCGCATGGCTCAAATAGTGGGCAAGCCGCTCGTCAGAGGCTTTGCGGTACTGATCGAAGCGCTTGAGCACGGCGCTCGCGCCGTCCTGATCGTTCAGCGCGACGAGCGACGCGTACGTCGCGAGCGCGAGCCGCAGGCGCAGCAGTTGGCCGGCGCTGCCTTCGAGGTCGGCGACGGCGGGCGTGTCGACCGTGTACATCTGTTGCAGCGACGCGTTCGACGAGCGCAGCGACAACAATCCCGCGGCCGCGCCGAGCAGCAGCACGATGCCGAAGAACACGATCATCAGGGTAAGGCTGGTGCGAATCGACAGCTTTTTCAACATCGGACTGGTCTCCTTGGGCTGCCCGGCCGATGATTCCGTATCGTTGACGATAGCTGCATGGCCACGCAGGCTGCGCCCACGCCGTTCGGCCCGGTCCGCAACTTATCTGAAAGTTAAGCAAACAGCACATTCGGGACAACGGCGTATCGGCCGAAAACTTTATGGTTGATCGCTCGCCCGGCTTGCGTTACATCAATAGAGTCCCGAAGCCCGTTTGCTGAAGCCCTTCTGTCGAAGCCCCTTCCTGCCCGGAGCGCGCCCATGTCGGAAATCGGTTCGGCCGTACTCGTGTTCGCGCTGCTGCTGATCGCCACCTGCCTCGGCGTCGGGGTGCGGCCGCTGCTGCCGGAAGAGCACAAGGCACACGAGACCGTACAGCTCGTGCAGCTCGTGATCGGCATGCTGGTGACGTTCGCCGCGCTGGTGCTGGGTTTGATGACGGCATCGGCGAAAGCGAGCTTCGACACCGCGTCGAACGATATGCGCAGCTATGCGGCCGAACTGATCGAATTCGACTCGACGCTGCGCGAGCTCGGCAGCGCGGCCGACGAATCGCGGCGCCTGTTGCGCCAGTACACGGCGGCGGCGATCGCTTCGACATGGCCGCGCGAGCCCGCGCCGAGCGGCGACTATCCGCGCGATCTCGGGCCGCCGGGCAATCCTCAGCAACTCGAAAACGTGCATCTGGGCGACATGCTGACTACGGTGGGGCGGCAATTGCGACAGCTGCGCACGCAGGATGCGTTGAAGCAACGTGCACTCGATGACGCGTTGACGCAGTACCGGCGCGTCATCGATGCGCGCTGGAAAATCATCGAGGAAGCGCACAGCTCGATTTCGCAGCCGTTCTTCAAGACGCTGACGTTCTGGCTAGGCGTGATCTTTCTGAGCTTCGGGTTGATCGCGCCGCGCAATGCGTTGGCGCTGGTGACGATATCGCTGGGAGCGGTGTCGATTGCTTCGGCGGTTTATGTGATCGTCGATCTCGACACGCCGTTCACCGGGCCGATCGTGATTTCGAGTCTGCCGTTGCGGGATACGTTGGAGCATTTGAGTCGGTGAGTTTCTGACGGAATGCCCCGTCCGCGCGTACGACGTAAAAAAAGCCGGCAAACAGAAGGCAGAAAGGCCCGCTTTCCTGGCAGAAAGCGGGCCTCTGTTTTTGTGTCGATCAGCGGGACGCTGGTCGGCTCGGCATCGAGCCGCAACGATCAGAACGGAATATCGTCGTCCATCTCGTCGAAGCCGCCGCCAGCCGGCGCGCTCGGACGGCTCGCACCGCCACCGCCGCTACCGCCACGCGAACCGCCGCCGGACGACATCGCGCGACCACCACCGCCGCCGCTGCGCTCCGACGGCTCGCCACGGCTATAACCGCCTTCATCGCCGCCACCCATCGACGCGCCGCCGCGGCCGCCGAGCATCTGCATCTGCTCCGCGACGATCTCGGTCGAATAGCGATCGGTGCCGTCCTGCGCCTGCCACTTGCGCGTGCGGATGCGCCCTTCGAGGTACACCGACGAGCCCTTCTTCAGATATTCCGCCACGATTTCCGCGAGGCGGCCGAAGAACGCGACGCGGTGCCACTCGGTGGCTTCCTTCATCTCGCCCGACGCCTTGTCCTTGTAGCGGTCCGTCGTCGCAAGGCGGATGTTCGCCACTGCGTCGCCGCTCGGAAGATAGCGGACTTCCGGATCGGCGCCGAGGTTGCCGACCAGAATGACCTTGTTCACGGATGCCATGAATTTCTCCTGTTGATTCCTGTTGCAGGCGGCGCGGCACTACGCGGTTCGCGTCTCACGGCCGGCAGGCCCGAGACCAGAAGAGCGCCTCTGCCCGCCGCCGGGTGAGTTCTGGATGATTCGGGAGGTGCCCCGAGTACGCTGTGTTATGCCTTGCGCGGCGGCTGTTTCATCTTTGCGGCGATTATAAGCCAGCAAAATACCAGCCCGGAGCAGGCGAAGAAAACCGCGCTCTGGCCGTGAACCTTCAGCAGCCAGCCGCCGACCACTCCGCCCAGCGCAAGACCGATCGACTGCGTGGTGTTGTACACGCCGGCCGCGGCTCCCTTGCGGGTACCGGGCGCGAGCTTCGACACCAGCGAAGGCTGCGAGGCCTCGAGAATATTGAAGCCGAGAAAGTACACGAACAGGATCGCCGCCACACTCAGAATCGTATGCGGAGCAACGCCCAATAACAACTGGCCGATCAGGATAAGAGCGATCGCCGACAGCAGCACGATCTTCATCTTGCCGCGCTTCTCGGCGGCGATGATCGCCGGCACCATCATCACGAACGACAGCCCCATCACCGGCAGATACACCTTCCAGTGTGAAGCGACCGGCAGCCCGCCCGCTTCGAGAATGCGCGGCACGACGAGGAACAGCGCGGTTTGCGTGGCGTGCAGCACGAGCACGCCGAAATTCAAACGCAGCAGCTCGACGTTGTGCAGCACTTCGGCGAACGGCGCGCGCACATGCACCGGCTTCGGCGCATCGGGCACGACCCATATCACGACGCCGATCGCGAGAATCGAGAACACGCCGACCAGCGTGAAGAGCCCGCTCATGCCGAGCCAGTGGAACACGATCGGCGCGCCGACGATCGCGACCGCGAACGACACGCCGATGCTGCCGCCGACCATCGCCATCGCCTTCGTGCGATGTTCCTCCGAGGTCAGATCGGCGATGAACGCGATCACCGCCGACGACACCGCACCCATCCCCTGAATCACCCGGCCGACGATGATCCACGTCATGTCGTGCGCGGCCGCCGCGACGAAGCTGCCGATCGCGAAGATCAGCAGGCCCGTCGCGATCACCGGCTTGCGGCCGACCTTGTCGGAGATCCAGCCATAGAAGATGTAGAGCATCGACTGCGTGACGCCGTACGCGCCGAGCGCGATGCCGACGAGCAGCACGTTTTCGCCGCCGGGAATGGTCTTCGCGTAGATCGAGAACACCGGCATGATCATGAAGAGACCCAGCATGCGCAGCGCGAAGATGGCGGCAAGCGACACGGTCGCGCGCAATTCGGGCGCGCTCATGCGTGTGGAGATGGCGGACGGATTGGACATCGAAGCGTTGTTTGAATGAACCGGGCGGCGAGCCCGTGGGGACAGCCTTGGCCGCCGGCACAGTGGAGCAGAACGAACAGGCAGGCGGCTAGCCCCGGCATATCGGCGGGTCCGCGCCGACGAGACGCGCAAAGCCCGTGCCCCATCGCCCCCGCTCGCCCCTCGCGGCATCTTGTACTCACGGAAAACGGCCCCAGCTACGCCTTTTTCCCGCTGTCAGCACACCGTAACGGCGGTCTGGAAAAGTCGTTATAGTAGCAGGTTTGGCCTCTTTCCCTTTCCGCAGTTCATGGAATAAATCCGTGGAACAAATCCGTATTCGTGGGGCTCGCACCCACAACCTGAAGAACGTCAATCTCGACCTACCGCGTCACAAGCTCGTCGTTATCACGGGGCTTTCGGGCTCCGGCAAATCGTCGCTGGCGTTCGATACGCTGTATGCGGAAGGACAGCGGCGCTACGTCGAAAGTCTGTCCGCCTATGCGCGGCAGTTCCTGCAACTGATGGAAAAACCGGACGTCGACCTGATCGAAGGGTTGTCGCCGGCCATTTCGATCGAACAGAAGGCGACCTCGCACAATCCGCGTTCGACGGTCGGCACCGTCACCGAAATCCACGACTATCTGCGCCTGCTGTTCGCGCGCGTCGGCACGCCCTACTGCCCCGATCACGAGATTCCGCTCGAAGCGCAAAGCGTGTCGCAGATGGTCGACACGGCGCTCGCGCTGCCTGAAGAAACCCGCGTGATGATCCTCGCGCCCGTCGTCAGCGATCGCAAGGGCGAGCACACGGATCTGTTCGAGGACATGCAGGCGCAAGGCTTCGTGCGCTTTCGCGTGCGCTCGGGCGGCGGCACCGCCAACGAAGGCACCGCGAAAATCTATGAAGTCGACTCTCTGCCGAAGCTGAAGAAAAACGACAAGCACACGATCGACGTCGTGATCGATCGTCTGCGCGTGCGCCCCGACATGAAGCAGCGCCTTGCCGAATCGTTCGAAACGGCGCTGCGTCTCGCCGACGGCCGCGCGATCGCGCTCGAAATGGATACGGACAAGGAGCACCTGTTCAGCTCGAAGTTCGCCTGCCCGATCTGCTCGTATTCGCTGCAGGAACTCGAGCCGCGCCTGTTCTCGTTCAACAACCCGATGGGCGCGTGCCCCGAATGCGACGGCCTCGGGCAGATAACGTTCTTCGATCCGAAGCGGGTGGTCGCGCATCCGTCGCTGTCGCTCGCGGCGGGCGCGGTGAAGGGCTGGGACCGGCGCAACCAGTTCTACTTCCAGATGCTGCAGAGCCTCGCGGCGTTCTACGACTTCGACATCGACACCGCGCTCGAGGACCTGCCGGAAAAAGTCCGCAAGATCCTGCTGTACGGTTCGGGCAAGCAGGAAATTCCGTTCTCGTACATCAACGAGCGCGGCCGCACGTCGGTGCGCGAGCACGTGTTCGAAGGGATCATCCCGAATCTGGAGCGGCGCTACCGCGAAACCGATTCGTCCGCGGTGCGCGAAGAACTCGCCAAATACCAGAATAACCAGCCATGCCCGGCGTGCGCGGGCACGCGGCTGCGTCGCGAGGCGCGCTTCGTGCGCATCGGCGCGGACAGCGACGCGCGCGGCATCTTCGAGATCAGCGGCTGGCCGTTGCGCGATGCGCTCGGCTACTTCCAGACCCTGCGTCTCGAAGGCTCGAAGCGCGAGATCGCCGACAAGGTCGTCAAGGAAATCGTCGCGCGTCTGATGTTCCTCAACAACGTTGGACTCGATTACCTGTCGCTCGAACGCAGCGCCGAAACGCTGTCGGGCGGCGAAGCGCAGCGCATTCGCCTCGCTTCCCAGATCGGCTCGGGGCTGACCGGCGTGATGTACGTGCTCGACGAACCGTCGATCGGCCTGCATCAGCGCGACAACGACCGGCTGATCTCGACGCTCAAGCATCTGCGCGATCTCGGCAACTCGGTGATCGTCGTCGAGCACGACGAGGACATGATCCGCATGGCCGACTACGTGGTCGACATGGGCCCGGGCGCCGGCGAGCACGGCGGCATGGTGATCGCCGAGGGCACGCCGAAAGAGGTGCAGAAGAACGCGGCGTCGCTGACGGGCCAATACATGTCCGGCGCGCGCACGATCGAATACCCCGACGAGCGCAAGGATCCCGACGAGCGGCGCCTGCGCATCGTCGAAGCGTACGGCAACAATCTGCACAACGTCACGCTCGATCTGCCGGTGGGTCTTTTGACCTGCGTGACCGGCGTGTCCGGCTCGGGCAAGTCGACGCTGATCAACGACACGCTGTATCACGCGGTCGCGCATCATCTGTACGGCTCGGCCACGGAGCCTGCGCCGTACGAGTCGATCGAGGGCCTCGAACACTTCGACAAGGTGATCAACGTCGACCAGTCGCCGATCGGCCGCACGCCGCGCTCGAATCCGGCCACCTACACGGGCCTTTTCACGCCGATCCGCGAGCTGTTCGCGGGCGTGCCGGCCGCCAAGGAGCGCGGCTACGATCCGGGCCGCTTCTCGTTCAACGTGAAGGGCGGGCGCTGCGAATCGTGCCAGGGCGACGGCGTGCTGAAGGTCGAAATGCACTTCCTGCCCGACGTGTACGTGCCGTGCGACGTGTGCCACGGCAAGCGCTACAACCGCGAAACGCTCGATATCCAGTACAAAGGCAGCAACATCAGTGAAGTGCTCGACATGACGGTCGAACGCGCGTACGAGTTCTTCAAGGCCGTGCCGGTCGTCGCGCGCAAGCTGAAAACCCTGCTGGACGTGGGTCTCGGCTATATTCGCCTGGGTCAGTCGGCCACCACGCTGTCGGGCGGCGAGGCGCAGCGTGTGAAACTGTCGCTGGAACTGAGCAAGCGTGATACCGGTCGCACGCTATACATCCTTGACGAACCGACTACCGGCCTGCACTTTCACGATATCGCGCAGTTGCTGGAAGTCATACACCGGTTGCGTGACCAGGGTAATACCGTCGTGATCATCGAACATAATCTCGATGTAATCAAAACTGCGGACTGGGTCATTGATCTCGGCCCCGAAGGCGGCGCCGGCGGCGGACAGATCATCGCCCAGGGCACGCCCGAGCAGGTCGCGAAGTCGAAGGCCAGTTTTACCGGCAAATATCTGGCGCCGCTGCTCAAGCGCGCCGCCACCACAAAGTAACGCTGCACTACCGAGGTTGGAGACGGGATAAGCCATGACCAAGCGTATTCAGGCGCGCGAAGAAGATCGGGTGCAGGACCTGCGCCCGCGCCCGGTCAGGCTGACCAGCGACATGAGTCTGCCGAAGCTGTCGGCGGTCGAGATCGGCAGCTACGTGGTGATGCTGTTCGGCATGTGGGCGGTGATCGAACTGAAGCTGCTCGGCGCGCTGCTCGCCGGGCTGCTGGTGTTTCAGCTCGTGCATATGATCGCGCCGCGCATCGAGCGTCACATGTCGAGCAAGCGGGCGCGCTGGCTCGCGGTGGTGATTCTGTCGACGCTGATCGTCGGCGCGCTGACGGGACTCACGCTCGGCATCATCTCGCATTTCGAGAACGACGTGCCGAGCGTGCAGGCGCTGCTCGATCAAGCGATGCAGCTGATCGACGAGGCGCGCGGCAGAATTCCGCAATTCGTCGCGAACTCTCTGCCGGTCGACACCGAGCAGATGAAGACGAAGGCCGCCGAACTGATGCACACGCACGCGAACATGCTGCAGAAAAGCGGCACGACCGTGGCGCGCGCGTTCACCCACGTGCTGATCGGCATGATCATCGGCGCGATCATCGCGGTCGGTGCGCAGAAGCATATCCAGCGGCTGCCGCTGTCCACCGCGTTCGTCACGCGGGTCACGCGGTTTGCCGACGCGTTTCGCCGCATCGTGTTCGCGCAGGTGAAAATCTCCGCGCTCAACGCGGTATTCACGGCGATCTTCCTGCTCGTGATCCTGCCGATCTTCCACGACCGGCTGCCGCTGTCGAAGACGCTCGTGCTCGTCACGTTCATCGTGGGTCTGCTGCCGGTGATCGGAAATCTGATCTCGAACACGATCATCGTCGCGGTCGCGCTGTCGGTGAGTTTCCCGGCGGCGATCATGTCACTTGTGTTCCTGATCCTGATTCACAAGCTCGAGTACTTCCTGAACGCGCGGATCGTCGGCGGGCAGATCGAGGCGCGCGCGTGGGAGCTGCTAATCGCGATGCTGGTGATGGAAGCGGCGTTCGGTCTCGCCGGGGTCATCGCGGCGCCGATTTTTTATGCGTACATCAAGCGGGAGCTCATTTATTTGCGGTTGGTGTGAGTTGGGCTGGGTCGAGTAGCAAAAGTCAGCACTCACTAGCGCTCTGCAGCACACGCGGCAGTCCACACAGGCGACGAAAGCGCAAGCGGCACTTCGGTGCCGCTTTTTTTTGCTTCCCGCGACCCTGCATCGTCGCCTCTTGCTGACAGAAAACTTGCAGCCGACCGCGCCAACCCCTAAGATGCGAACAATTCCTATTTACACCCAGTCCGCATCGTGACGTTTCACCTGATCTCCCACCCACGTCTCCGCCTGGGTCCCTGTTGCGCGTTGCCGGCTCGCGCATGAGACGCCAGCTTGTCCGCCTGCACCGCTGGTTCGGCGTCGCGACCGCACTGTTTCTGTGGGTCGCGGGCCTGACGGGCGCGATCATCGCGTGGGACCACGAGCTCGATGCCGCGCTGAACCCGTCGTTTTACCAGGCTCGCACGGTCGGGCCGACGCTGTCCGGCCTCGAACTGGCGAATCGCGTCGAAGCCGCCGATCCGCGTCTTCGGGTGACCTATCTGCCGCTCGCGGTCGAAGCGGGCCACACGCTGCAGATGATGGTGCTGCCGCGCACCGATCCGGCGACGAAGCAGCCCTATCCGCTCGATTTCAATCAGATCGCCGTCGATCCCGTCACCGGCGAGGTCCAGGCACGCCGCGAATGGGGCGCCGTGTCGCTCGCGCGACTCAACCTGATTCCGTTCATCTACAAGCTGCACTACACGCTGCAGTTGCCGTTTACCGGCGGTGTCGACCTTGGCACCTGGCTGATGGGGATCGTCGGCATCGTGTGGCTCTTTGACTGCGTGATTGCGCTGTGCCTGTCGTTTCCGAGCCTGAAGGCCTGGCGCAAGTCGTTCACGCTCCGCCTGAAACGCGGCGGCCATGCGTTGACGTTCGATCTGCATCGCTCCGGCGGCATATGGATCTGGAGCCTGCTGGCGATCGTCGCGCTGACGTCGATTGCGATGAATCTGTCGTCCCAGGTGGTGCGGCCGATCGTGTCACGACTGTCGACGCTGACACCCGATCCGTTCAGCAACCCCGAAATCCTGCGCGCGCCGCAACCCGGCGATCAGGTGGTGAGCCGCGAGCGCATCGTCGAACTCGCCGGGCAGGCCAGCAAGGAAATGCATGTCGCCGCGCCGCCGGGCGCGCTCTACTACGCCGAATTCATGCACGCGTATGGCGTCGGCTTCTACACGTCCGGCAACGACCACGGCGACACCGGCCTCGGCAACCCGTGGATGTATTGGGACGCCGCCACCGGCAAGCGGCTCGCCGCGCGGATTCCCGGCCAAGGCACGGCCGGCGACATCTTCCTGCAGGTGCAGTTTCCGCTGCACTCGGGGCGCATCCTCGGTCTCGGGGGGCGGATTCTGATCAGCGCGGTGGGGGTGGCGGTGGCCGTGCTGAGCGTCACGGGCCTGCTGATCTGGCTGAAGAAGCTGAACGCGCGCCGTCGTTCCGCGCAAAACGCGAATCTCGCGAGAAGCACGGGCGGCGCGGCAGCGGGTTCGTAACACGAGCAGGTAAAGGACCGCGCCGACCTCGACCGGCGCAGTGTTACTGGCGCGGCTCCTAGCGGAACACCACCGTCTTGCTGCCGTTCAGCACGACGCGATGCTCCACGTGCCACTTCACCGCGCGCGCGAGCGTGACGCACTCGACGTCGCGGCCGATCGCCGTCAGTTGTTCCGGCGTCATGCTGTGGTCCACACGCTCGACTTCCTGTTCGATGATCGGACCTTCGTCGAGATCGGTCGTCACATAGTGGGCGGTTGCGCCGATCAGCTTCACGCCGCGGTCGAACGCCTGGTAGTACGGCTTCGCGCCCTTGAAGCTCGGCAGGAACGAGTGGTGGATGTTGATCGCGCGGCCGGCGAGCGCCTCGCACAGGTTCGGCGACAGGATCTGCATGTAGCGCGCGAGCACCACGAGGTCGGCCTGATGCTCGTTGATCACTTCGAGCACGCGCGCTTCCTGCGCGGTTTTCGCTTCGGGCGTGCCGCCGAGCAGCGGGAAATGGTGGAACGGGATGTCGTAGCTCGCGGCGAGCTGGTAGAACTCCTTGTGGTTCGAGATGATCGCCGGGATGTCGATGTTCAACTGACCGGTGCGGTAGCGGAACAGCAGATCGTTCAGGCAGTGGCCGATCTTCGACACCATGATCACGACGCGCGGCTTCACGTTCGCGTCGTGCAATTCCCAGCTCATGCCGAACTGCTCGGCGAGTGTCACGAACGACGCGCGCAGCGCGTCAAGCCCCGGATCGCCGCCCACCTGCTGAAAATGCACGCGCATGAAGAACTCGCCGGTGCGGCTGTCGCCGAACTGCGCGGAGTCGAGAATATTGCTGCCCCGCTCGAACAGAAAGCCCGACACGGCGTGAACGATGCCGGGCCGGTCGGCGCACGACAGTTTGAGGATAAAGCTGTGATCGGTCGACATGACCTCGGTGACTCCCTTCTTCAATGCGTGGTTTGTTTCAGTGCGTACTGGCTGCACGGGTTGAGCTCGACTGATGAGCCTGAGCTAGGCCAGCGCCGGCGGCGCGAACAGCGCGTCGATGCCCTCGCACGCGTCCTCGTCGATCCAGCGGCGGCGCAGCAGGCAATCGAGCGTCGCGAGGCTGGCATCGACGGTCAGCGCGCCTTCCTCGATCCAGCGCGCGACTTCGTCGATGCGCGCGAGCCGGTGTTCACCCACTTCGCCGTCCTGGTTGCGCGGCGCGAAGTCGGCGGGCAGCGCGAGGTCGTAGATGAAAATCTGCTCGGCCTGCGTGCCTTCCGGCAGCGATTGCAGCACGTGCGCGGTGCGGCCCGCGACCGCGCTCGCCGCGATCTGCGCCGGAATGCCCGCCTCTTCCCAGCACTCCTTGACGATCGTCTCGGCGATGCCGAAGCCCCAGCCGATCCCGCCTGCGACGACGTTGTCGAGCATGCCGGGGTCGGTCGCCTTGGTGTCGCTGCGGCGCGCGATCCACAATTGCGGCGCCCCACTAAAGGGCGCACCGCCAAAGGGCGCTCCGCCATCCGCATATTCTACGACGCCGTTCAGATGCACCGCGTAGGTCATCGTGCCGAAGAAGCGCGACGCCGCGCGCTCGATATACGCGAGCGGCGGCGCGTCGAACGCATTGCGGATCGCGTACGTCTCGTTGCGCCAGCCGGGGATGCGACCATCGGCGGCGAGCGCGCCGATCACGGAAGCGAGCGCCGCGCTGCGCAGATCGACGGTATCGAACGTGGCGGAGAGCGTCACGCCGTCGTTCGCCATCTCGAACACGTCGGGCCAGCGCGCGAGCAGCGGCAGGTCGCGCTCGCGAATCCACCCGACCTGTTCGGCGCCGATCAGAAACGGCCGATGCGCGTTCGCGTCGAAGCGGCGCGCGGCGGTGATGCAGGGCAAAGTCATCGGAAAACTCCAAACTGTCCGCCGTGGTGGCGAACCGGGGCAAAGCAGAAGCGGGCGGATGGCGTGACGAGCCTCAGTCGCGCAAGGCGACGCGAATCCCGATCGCGATGAACGTCGCGCCGGCCACGCGATCGAGCCACAGGCCCACGCGCGGCCGCCGTCTGAGCCAGCCGCCGATGATCCCCGCGCACACGCCGAATAGCGAAAACACCACGACGGTCTGCAGCATGAACAGCGCGCCGAGCTCCAGCATCTGCACGGTGACGCTCTGCGCGCCGTCCGGCTGCACGAACTGCGGCAGAAACACGACGAAGAACAGCGTGACCTTCGGATTCATCAGATTGCCGAGCACGCTCTGGCGAAACACCGTCGAAAGCGGCTGCGGCGCACGCTCGTGCGCGGTCGCGAGGCCCTGGCTGCGCAGCGCCTTGATGCCGATCCACACCAGATACGCGGCGCCGGCGAGCTTGATCGCTTCGAACGCGAGCGGCGACGAGCGCAGCAGCGCGGCGACGCCGAGCGCCGCGAGTGTCGTATGAAACGTGATGCCGGCGGCAAAGCCGAGCGCGGCGATCAGGCCGGCCGCGCGGCCCTGCGAGATGCCGCGCGCGAGCACCTGCAGATTGTCCGGGCCGGGCGCCACGGTGATCGCGATCGAGGTGGCAAGAAACAGCAGGAAGTTGGGCATCGTGGTGGCCTTCTGGTTGGGCGACTGGTGAACCCTGATGGGTGAGCGATATCGTTGAGCCCGGTTGGTTTTGCCCGGCCAACGGGGCTTGTGCGGCTCATGCGACTTTAGCCGCTGGTACGGCGGGAAACGCTAGCGCGCGTCACGGCACGCGCCGTGACTACCTCCCAGTTCAATGACCGTCGAAACTCGTCACGGTATAGAGCGCAAGACCGCCCTCGCCCAGCAGCTTCGAGCCGCCCAGCTCCGGCAGATCGACGATCGCCGCGCCTTCCACGACGACCGCGCCGAGCCGCTCGAGCAGCAGTTTGCCGGCCATCATCGTGCCGCCGGTCGCGATCAGATCGTCGATGATCACGACGCGGTCGCCCGGCTCGCACGCATCCTCGTGAATCTCGACGGTCGCGGTACCGTATTCCAGTTCATACGATTGCGAGATCCGCTTGTACGGCAGCTTGCCCGCCTTGCGAATCGGGATGAAGCCAACGCTCAACTCATGGGCGACGATCGGCCCGATGATGAAGCCGCGCGCATCGAGCCCGGCAATGTAGTCGAGCCTCGCGTCGATATAGCGCTGCACGAACAGGTCGATCAGCACACGCAGCGACTTCGGCTCGCGCAGCAGCGGCGTGATGTCGCGGAACTGCACGCCCGGCTGCGGCCAGTCGGGCACCGTGCGAATGTGACTTCTGATGTAGTCGGCCGCATCGAGCGGCGCGCTCGCGAGCGCCTTGGACATGATGTCTCCGGATGGACCTCGACAGGTCCGGTGAAAAGCTTGAATCAGGGTCGCCCGCCAGAACGGGCCCGGCTCACGGGTTCAGGCCGCGGCGGCGCGGCGATGCTTCGACAGCCGCTCCTCGGCTTGCGCCAGTTGTTCGGGCAGACCGCGCAGCACCACGATGTCGCTCGCGCGCAGTTTCGTCGACGGGTCCGGTTCGACGCCGCGGATGCCGTGCCGGCGGATCGCGGTCACTTCGACACCGAGTTCGTACAGGCCCACCTCGGCGAGCGTACGGCCCACCGCGTCGGCGCTCTCGTCGACCGGCACCGATTGTAGCCGCACCTGCTCGTGGCCGTCGTCGTCGTCGATGTCGTCGGCGCCGTGGAAATAGCCGCGCAACAGCGAATAGCGTTCGTCGCGCATCTCCTCGACGCGCCGCACCACGCGCCGCATCGGCACACCCATCACGACGAGCGTATGCGACGCGAGCATCAGGCTGCCCTCGACGATCTCCGGAATCACCTCCGTCGCGCCGGCGGCGAGCAGTTTCTCCAGATCGGCATCGTCGACGGTGCGCACGATGACCGGCAGCGTCGGCTCCATCTCGTGAATGTTGTGCAGCACGCGCAGTGCCGACGGCGTGTTCGCGTAGGTGATCGCGATCGCGGCCGCGCGATGCAGGCCGGCGGCCAGCAGCGACTCGCGCCGCCCCGCGTCGCCGAACACGACCGATTCGCCGGCTGCCGCGGCCGCCGCGACACGGTCGGGATCGAGATCGAGCGCGACATACGAGAGCCCTTCATGCTCGAGCATGCGTGCGAGGTTCTGCCCGGCGCGGCCGTAGCCGCAGATGATTACGTGGCCGCTCTGCTTCAGGCTTTGCGTGGCGATGCGCGTCATCTGCAACGACTGCATCATCCATTCGGTCGACGACAGCCGCAGCACGACACGGTCCGCGTTCTGGATCATGAACGGCGCGGCGAGCATCGACAGCAGCATCGCGGCGAGAATCGCCTGCAACAGCGTCGCGTCGACGAGATGTCGGTCGAGAATCAGGTTCAGCAGCACGAAGCCGAACTCGCCCGCCTGCGCGAGACCGATACCGGTACGCATCGCGACGCCCGGCGTCGCGCCGAAGAGCCGCGCAAGGCCGGTGATCATGATCAATTTCAGCAGCACCGGGCCGAGGAAAAAGGCCAGCACGACGAGCGGATGCTCCCAGATCACGCGCGGATTGAGCAGCATGCCGGTGGTCACGAAGAAGAGCCCGAGCAGCACGTCGCGAAACGGCTTGATGTCCTCTTCGACCTGATGCCGATACGGCGTCTCGGCGATCAGCATGCCGGCGATGAACGCGCCGAGCGCGAGCGACAGCCCGAATTTGTCGGTGATGAACGCGGCGCCGAGCGTCACCAGCAGCAGATTGAGGACGAACAGCTCCTGCGAGCGGCGCCGCGCGACGACGTTGAACCAGCGCGTCATGAAGCGCTGCCCGACGATCAGCAGCAGCGCGAGGGCCACGACGATCTTGATCGCCGCGACGCCCAGCGCGCTGACCAGATTCTCCGAGCGGCCGCCGAGCGCCGAAATGATGATCAACAGCGGCACCACCGCGAGATCCTGAAACAGCAGCACGCCGAAGATATTACGGCCGTGCTCGGTTTCGATTTCGAGCCGCTCCGCGAGCATCTTGCTGACGATTGCCGTCGACGACATCGCCAGCGCGCCGCCCAGCGCGACGCTCGCCTGCCACGTGATATGCACCCAACGCTCGAGCACGAAGCCGAGCGACACGGCCACCGCGACCGTGCCGATCACCTGCAGCAAGCCGAGTCCGAACACGAGCCGGCGCATCGTGCGCAGCTTGGCGAGCGAAAACTCGAGCCCGATCGAGAACATCAGGAACACGACGCCGAATTCCGCGAGATTCTGCGCTCCCGCCGAATCGGGAATCAGCCCGAACGCATGCGGCCCGACGACGATGCCGACCGTCAGGTAGCCGAGCATCGGCGGCAGATTCAGGAAGCGAAAGATCACCACGCCCGCCACCGATGCCAGCAGCAGAAACAGCGTCATTTCGAGCGGGGAAATCATCGGCAAAAACGCATGGGTGAAGCGTCCTCGTTCGTCAGCGGAACCGCGCACGAGAACGCCGTGCGAGATGATTGATTGGGCCGGCAAAAAAGCTGCAAACAGGCGGCAAAGCAGCTGAAAAAGGGATTGTCGACAGGCCGATGCAGACAGCGGCTCGGCACAGCAGGCCCGGCGCGGCGAACAGGCGCCTTTGCTATACTCCGCGAATGATAGCGAAAATCAATGGCGACAGGGCACTCACGCTTGCTCGCGACGTACTCGACATCGAAGCGGACGCCGTGCGCGCGCTTCGCGACCAGCTCGACGGCAGTTTCGTCGGCGCGGTCGATTTCATCCTGGGTTGCCGTGGACGCGTGGTCGTCTCCGGCATCGGTAAATCCGGCCACGTGGCCCGCAAGCTTGCGGCCACGCTGGCAAGCACCGGCACACCCGCGTTCTTCGTGCATCCGGCGGAAGCAAGCCACGGCGACCTCGGCATGGTCACCGCCGACGACGTATTTCTCGCGCTGTCCAATTCGGGCGAAACCGAGGAGCTGATGGCGATCCTGCCGCTCATCAAGCGGATCGGCGCGAAGCTGATCGCGATGACGGGCCGTCCTGGCTCAAGCCTCGCGCAACTCGCGGATGTGCATCTGAATTCCGGCGTCGCGAAGGAAGCCTGTCCGATGAATCTCGCGCCCACCGCCAGCACCACCGCCGCGCTCGCGCTCGGCGATGCGCTCGCGGTCGCGGTGCTCGACGCGCGCGGCTTCGGCCGCGACGACTTCGCGCGCTCGCATCCGGGCGGCGCGCTCGGCCGACGCCTGCTCACCTACGTGCGCGACGTCATGCGCACCGGCGACCAGTTGCCGCAGGTCACACCTGAGGCAACCGTCAGCGATGCCCTCTTCCAACTGACCGCGAAGCGCATGGGCATGACCTCGGTCGTCGACCGCGAGGGCCGTGTGACGGGCATCTTCACCGACGGCGACCTGCGCCGCGTGCTCGAACGCGACGGCGATTTCCGCCAGTTGCCGATCGCCTCGGTGATGACCGCGGGCCCGCGCACGATCGGGCCGGATCATCTCGCGGTCGAAGCCGTGGAACTGATGGAGCGTTATCGTATCAATCAGATGCTGGTCGTCGACGAAACGGGCAAGCTGATCGGCGCGCTCAACATGCACGACCTGTTTTCGAAGAAGGTGATCTGATGGCCGTTGCTCCCCCTACCGCTACCGAACGCGCAAGCCGCGTGAAGCTGATGATTTTCGACGTCGACGGCGTACTGACCGACGGCGGCCTGCTGTTCACGGCGGAAGGCGACACGATGAAAGGCTTCAACTCGATGGACGGCCACGGCATGAAGCTGCTGCGCCAGGCCGGCATCGAAACGGCGCTCATCACCGGGCGCAAGTCCGGCATCGTGGCCGCGCGGGCGAAAGAAATGAACATCGCGCATGTCTACCAGGGCGTGCAGGACAAGCCACAGGCGTTCGCCGACCTGCTGCGGCAAACCGGCCTCACCGCCGAGGACTGCGGCTACATGGGCGACGACTGGGTCGATCTCGCGGTGATGCTGCGCGTCGGCTTCGCGGCCGCGCCGGCCAATTCGCATCCCGAAGTGATCGCGCGCGCCCACTGGGTCAGCGAGGCGCGCGGCGGTTACGGCGCGGCGCGCGAAGTGTGCGACACGCTGCTGCGTGCCCAGCACAAATATGAAGCACTGCTCGCGGCGGCGTGCAGCGGCGAGCAACGGGGCCTCGTGGGATGAACCAGTTTCGCCTGACTTCGCTGATCCCGCTCATCGCGATGGCGGCGCTCGCCGGCATCACGTGGTGGCTGCTGCAAGCCACGTTGCCGCGCAAGACCGACGACGAGGTGCGCCCGAAGGAACACACGCCGGACTACTTCGCCGACAACTTTTCGGTGTCCGAGCTCGACCAGTCAGGCGCGACGCAGTACCGGCTGACCGCGCAGTCGCTGGTCCATTACGAGGACGACGAAATGAGCGACCTCGTCAAGCCGGCGATGCGTGCGTTCCAGCCCGGCAAGCCGATCGTCACCGCGACCGGCGACACGGGCACGGTCAACGCGGATGCGTCGATCGTCAATCTGTACCAGAACGCGCGCATCCTGCGCGCGCCCGGCGACGGCGATCCGCAGATGCAGGCCGATTCCGAGCATTTCAGGGTCCTCGTCAACGACGATGTGATCGAGACTGAAAAGCCAGTTAAACTTCAGCGCGGCATGTCCGTGATGACTGCCAGCGGCATGAAATACAACAATGTCACCCGGTTTATGCAACTGTTCGGCAATGTAAGAGGCGCAATCGCCGCGTCCGATTCCGGCCACTAAGCCAACGCATACCGGGTAATCCATTCCAGGCGTGACTGCATGAACGAATCGCACCCCCGTTTTGATACCGGCCGTTCGCGCGCGCTGTCCGCGTGCCGCGCCGCACTTGCTGCGCTCGTCGTCGCGCTGCCGCTCGTCGGCTTCGCGCCGCTTGCGCACGCGGACCGCGCCGACAAAGACAAGCCGCTTAACATCGAAGCGGACAACATGACTTACGACGACCTGCGGCAGGTCAGCATCTTCACCGGCCACGTGGTGGCCACCAAAGGGACGATCCTGATCAAGGCCGATCGCGTCGAAGTGTCGCAAGACCCGCAGGGCTACCAATTCGCGACCGGCACCTCGAGCGGCGGCAATCTGTCGTATTTCCGCCAGAAGCGCGAAGGGCTCGACGAATACATCGAGGGTACGGCGATCCGTATCGACTACGACGGCAAGCAGGATCTGACCACGCTGACCACCAACGCGACGGTGCGCCGCCTGCAGGGCATGACGACGCTGCTCGACCAGGTGCACGGTAGCGTGATCACCTACGACGGCCAGAACGACTTCTACACCGCGAAGTCAGGCAAGGACGTCGCAGGTCCGGGCAACCCGACCGGCCGCGTGCGCGCGATGCTGTCGCCGCGCAACGCCGGCGCCGCGCCGCTGACCGGCGCGTCGGCCACGCTCACGCCGTCCAACTCGATCCAGGGAGCGCCGAACCAGTGAGCACCATGAGCAGCACCATCGCGCCCCTCCCCCATCGGAAGCCGGCCGGCACCAGCAGTTCGCTGGTCGTGCGCAATCTGAAGAAGCGCTATGGCTCGCGCACGGTCGTCAAGGACGTGTCGCTCGACGTGAAGAGCGGCGAAGTGGTCGGCCTGCTCGGCCCGAACGGCGCCGGCAAGACCACGTCGTTCTACATGATCGTCGGCCTCGTGCCGCTCGACGCCGGCGAAATCGATCTGGACGGCAAGTCGATCAGCCTGCTGCCCATTCACAAACGCGCATCGCTCGGCCTGTCATATCTGCCGCAGGAAGCGTCGGTGTTCCGTAAGTTGAGCGTCGAGCAGAATATTCGCGCGGTGCTGGAATTGCAGCACGACGAAAACGGCAAGCGCCTCGGCAAAGACGTGATCACGTCACGCACCGAAGCGCTGCTCGACGAGCTTCAGATCGCGCATCTGCGTGAAAATCCGGCGCTGTCGCTGTCGGGCGGCGAGCGTCGTCGGGTTGAAATTGCGCGCGCGCTGGCAACCAATCCGAGCTTCATTCTGCTCGACGAACCGTTCGCCGGCGTCGACCCGATCGCGGTGCTGGAAATCCAGAAAATCGTCAAGTTCTTGAAGCAGCGCAATATCGGCGTCCTGATCACCGACCACAACGTGCGCGAAACGCTAGGTATCTGCGATCACGCGTACATCATCAGCGACGGCAGCGTGCTGGCCGCCGGCGCGCCTAGCGACATCATCGAAAACGAAAGCGTGCGGCGCGTCTATCTGGGCGAGCACTTCCGCATGTAAGCACGTACGGCGTCCCCGGCCACGCGAGCGCGCGCGGCCGCGGCGCCATTTTTGCGGCACCCGCACATTCGTTGTCAGGCGGCGCAGGGTGGCGCCACGCGGCGCGCCAAATTGGGCGTACCCAAAAATTGCGAGTGCCGCAAGGTATCGCGGTCGTGGCAAACTCTCTACAATGAATCTCAACTTGCCATGAAAGCCAGCCTCCAACTCCGCCTATCGCAGCATCTTGCGCTCACGCCGCAACTGCAACAGTCCATCCGGCTGCTTCAGTTATCGACGCTCGAACTGCAGCAGGAAGTCGCCATGGCGATCTCGCAGAATCCTCTCCTCGAAAACGAAGACGAGTGGATCGCGAGCCCGTTGCGGGTGGCAGCCGACGGTTCCTTGATCGCCCAGACACCGGGCTCCTCGGCGCCGGCCGATCCGATGGCCGGCAACGGTTCGGCATCGTCCGAGGGCAACGGCGAGCGAGCCGAAAGCGGCGAGCCGCAGGGTGTCGACGAATACAATGGCCTTTCGGGCGACGGCGGCGGCGATACCTCGCAGTGGAACCTGGACGACTACGGCCGCTCCGGCAACGCGTCGGACGACGACGACCTGCCCCCGCTGCAAATCCACGAATCGAGCACGTCGCTGCGCGACCACCTGATGGCGCAACTGCGCGTCACCCAGGCGAGCCAGCGCGACCGCGCGCTCATCACGTTCCTGATCGAATCGCTGGACGACGACGGCTATCTCGCCGCCACGTTCGAAGAAGTGCTGGCCGACCTGCCCGAAGAACTCGAAGTCGACGTCGACGAACTGAACGCTGCGCTTGCGCTGCTGCATAGCTTCGACCCATCAGGTGTCGGCGCGCGCTCCGCGTCCGAATGTCTGAAGCTGCAGTTGCTGCGGCTCGAGCCATCGCCCACGCGCACGCTTGCGCTAGACATTGTCAGCCATTACCTGGAACTGCTCGCCGCGCGCGATTTCACGCGGCTACGCAAGCACCTTAAGGCCAGCGACGACGATCTGCGCGACGCGCATGTGCTGATCCGCTCGCTCGAACCATTTCCGGGCGCGGCCTACGGCAAGGCCGAAGCGGACTACGTGGTGCCCGACATCATGGTGCGCAAAACGGCACAGGGCTGGCTGGCGGAGCTGAATCCCGAGGTAGTGCCGAAGCTGCGGATTAACCATCTATACGCGAATATTCTGCGCAATAACCGCGGCGATCCGGGCAGCGGTTCGTTGCGCCAGCAACTGCAGGAAGCACGCTGGCTGATCAAAAATATCCAGCAGCGTTTCGAGACGATCCTGCGGGTTGCGCAGGCAATTGTCGAGCGTCAAAAGAGCTTTTTTGTGCACGGCGAAATTGCCATGCGCCCCTTGGTTTTGCGGGAAATAGCTGATACGCTGGGCCTACACGAGTCGACTGTCTCGCGTGTGACAACCGGCAAATACATGCTGACCCCATTCGGGACGCTGGAATTCAAGTACTTTTTCGGCTCACACGTTTCGACGGACACCGGCGGCGCGGCCTCCTCCACGGCCATTCGCGCGCTGATCAAACAACTGATAGGAGTGGAAAACCCGAAATCGCCACTTTCAGACAGTCGCATAGCCGAACTGCTGGCGGAACAGGGCTTCGTGGTCGCACGGCGTACCGTTGCGAAATACCGTGAGGCGCTCAAAATCCCGGCAGTCAACCTGCGCAAGTCTCTGTAGCCCGCCGCGTTTTGCAGCGGGCATTTACCGGCCGCTCCGCACCTGGCGGACAGGCCGGCCGCTGCGACCTGCCAGATGTCCGTCACCGGGGGGCGACACAGGCAAGCCGTCAGATCGACCGGACCTTTGTCATTGTGCGGACCAAGCGGCCATTAGCTTGGAGAAGCACTATGAATCTCAAGATCAGTGGACACCACCTCGAAGTAACGCCTGCGTTGCGCGAATACGTGATCACCAAACTGGACAGGGTGCTAAGACATTTCGATCAGGTCATCGACGGCAGTGTGGTCCTCTCGGTCGACAACCATAAGGAAAAGGACAAGCGTCAAAAGGTGGAAATCAACCTCCATCTGAAGGGTAAGGATATCTTCGTCGAGAGTTGTGACAGCGATTTGTACGCTGCAATCGATCTGATGATCGACAAGCTCGACAGGCAGGTGATACGCCACAAGGATCGTCTGCAAGGCCATCAGCACGAAGCGATCAAGTATCAGCCGGCGCCGCAACTGGACGTGCCGCCGCAATAGGAGAAATTAGAGGAAATTCCTCAATTCCCTTGAACTCGTCGAGCCGCCCGCGACCGGGCGGTTTTTCGTTTCAGCGCCCCGGTTCCCGCTCACCGGCGGTGCGTCTCGCCGAGGCCGACCCCAACCATTCCCGCAAAGGTTTGCGCAGCGCGACACGTGCCGCGGCGCAAGCGCTGAAAAACCTGATATGCATAGATGGCGCGCCGCACCATCGGCCGTCACCCTGTTCTATAATGTTCCAGTTACCATCGGGGTCAAGCCAGCTCTGATGAAGTACGGCCGATCGAAATCTAACGCTTTCGCGATCGACTCTGACCGTCCGTCTTCGCCAGCATCGAACGAATGGAACGTCACTCAACCGCCCCGGTGGGGAGAACTCAGGCCACGTTTTCGCCTGTCAAAATGAATCGTTTAGCCAAATTTCTTCCCCTCGAGAACGTCGTCATCGGACTATCGGTCACCAGCAAGAAACGCGTGTTCGAGCAAGCGGGCCTGATCTTCGAGAACCAGAACGGCATCGCCCGCAGTACCGTCACAGACAATCTTTTTGCGCGAGAACGACTCGGCTCGACCGGGCTCGGCGAAGGCGTCGCGATCCCGCATGGGCGGATCAAGGGCCTCAAGCAGCCGCTCGCCGCATTCGTCAGACTCGCCGAACCGATCCCCTTCGAAGCGCCGGACGGCCAGCCGGTCTCGCTGCTGATCTTCCTGCTCGTCCCCGAACAGGCCACTCAACAGCACCTCGAAATTCTCTCCGAGATCGCGCAATTGCTGTCCGATCGCGACGCCCGCGAGCGGCTGCACACTGAAGAAGAACGCGAATCGTTGCATCGCCTGCTTACTCAGTGGCAACCTTGATGCAACGGCGGCGGTAGTTCATACGCGCCCGCACACGCAGCAAAGACCCGGCAAGCGGCTCACACTGGAGTCACTGACTCATGGATACGTCCAGCATCAACGCCCAAAGCATTTTCGACGACAACGCCGCCATGCTGAAGCTCAGCTGGCTCACGGGGCATGAAGGCTGGGAGCGCGGCTTTTCTTCGGAATCGGTCGCCAATGCCACGTCGAGCGCCGACCTCGTCGGCCACCTGAACCTGATCCACCCCAACCGGATCCAGGTGCTCGGCGACGCTGAAATCGACTACTACAAACGTCAGACCGACGAAGACCGCTCGCGCCACATGGCCGAGTTGATCGCGCTGGAGCCGCCGTTTCTCGTCGTCGCGGGCGGAGTCGCGGCGCCGCCGGAGCTGGTGCTGCGCTGCACGCGCTCGTCGACGCCGCTGTTCACGACGCCGACCTCGGCGGCCGCGGTGATCGATAGTCTGCGTCTTTACATGTCGCGCATTCTCGCGCCGCGCGCGACGCTGCACGGCGTGTTTCTCGACATCCTCGGCATGGGCGTGTTGCTGACCGGCGACTCGGGCCTCGGCAAGAGCGAGCTCGGCCTCGAACTGATTAGCCGAGGCCACGGTCTCGTCGCCGACGACGCTGTCGACTTCGTGCGCCTCGGCCCGGACTTCGTCGAAGGACGCTGTCCGCCGCTGCTGCAGAACCTGCTCGAAGTGCGCGGCCTCGGTCTGCTCGACATCAAGACGATCTTCGGCGAAACGGCGGTGCGCCGCAAAATGAAACTGAAGCTGATCGTGCAACTGGTGCGCCGCCCCGACGGCGAATTCCAGCGGCTGCCGCTGGAAAGCCAGACCGTCGACGTGCTCGGCCTACCGATCAGCAAGGTGACGATCCAGGTGGCCGCCGGCCGCAACCTCGCGGTGCTGGTCGAAGCGGCCGTGCGCAACACGATTCTGCAGCTGCGCGGTATCGACACGCTGCGCGATTTCATGGATCGGCAACGTCTCGCCATGCAGGATCCCGATAGCCAGTTTCCCGGCAAGCTGATCTGAAGCCCGCCACAGCGCCATGAAGCGCCCGCAGAAGGCAGGCCGCGGGCACGCGCATGGAGGCCAGATGCTATGATGAAATCTACGCTTTCGACGACTCCATGCGCATAATCCTGATCACCGGTATCTCCGGCTCCGGCAAATCGGTTGCCCTGAACGCGCTCGAAGACGCGGGTTATTACTGCGTCGATAATCTGCCGCCGCGTTTCCTGCAGCAACTCGCCACCTACCTCGCCGCGGACGGCCAGGATCGTCTCGCGGTCGCGATCGACGCGCGCTCCGGTTCGTCGCTCGACGAAATGCCCGCGATGATCCGCGACCTCAAGCGCTCGCACGACGTGCGCGTGCTGTTCCTGAGTGCGAGCACGCAGTCGCTGATTCAACGCTTTTCCGAAACGCGTCGCCGCCATCCGCTGTCCGGCTCGCCCGCGCACGACGCGGACGTTGGCCTGCTCACGTCGCTCGCCGAAGCGATCGAACGCGAGCGCGAACTGGTCGCGGGACTTGCCGAATTCGGCCATCAGATCGACACGAGCAATCTGCGCGCGAACGTGCTGCGCGCATGGGTCAAGCGCTTCATCGAACAGGAGGACGCGGGGCTCGTGCTGATGTTCGAGTCGTTCGGCTTCAAGCGCGGCGTACCGCTCGACGCGGATTTCGTATTCGACGTACGCACGCTGCCGAACCCATACTACGATCATGAATTGAGGCCGCTCACCGGCCTCGACAAACCGGTCATGGATTTTCTCGATGCGCAGCCGGTCGTCCACGAGATGATCGACGACATCGAGAAGTATCTGTCCAAGTGGCTGCCGCATTTCCGCGACGACAATCGCAGCTACCTGACCGTCGCAATCGGTTGCACGGGCGGCCAGCACCGCTCGGTATTCATCGCGGAGACGCTTGCCGCGCGTCTCGCAACATCGGCGAATGTGATTGTGCGGCACCGCGATGCGCCGGTCGACGTCGGCGAATCATCGAAGCTGGTGGCTTAACCGGCCGCATCGCGCGGCCTTAACCCGAAGCGTTGCGCCATGTCCTCTACGCCTACTGTGTACGCCGATTTGCCGCTGTTTCCGCTGCATACGGTGCTATTTCCCGATGGCTTGCTGCCGCTCAAAATCTTCGAAGCGCGCTACCTCGACATGGCGCGCGACTGTCTGCGCGAAAAAACACCGTTCGGCGTTTGCATGCTGAAAAGCGGCGCCGAAGTCGCGCGCGAGGAAGAACCTTCGGTACCCGAAACGATCGGCTGTCTCGCCGAAATCGACGAGTGCGACGTCGAAGCATTCGGCATGCTGCTGATTCGCGCGCGCGGCACGACGCGCTTTCGTCTGTTATCGCATCGCGTCGAAGCGAGCGGTCTGCTGGTCGGCATGGCCGAGCCGCTCGCCGATGATCTCCCGCTCGAGGGCAATGAGCTATTGGCCAAATTCGGCGCGTGCGCGGAAGTGCTCGAGCGGATCATCGCAACGATCCGCGAACGCGATCCGGACAGCCTACCGTTCGCCGAGCCGTTCCGGCTCGACGATCCGTCGTGGGTGTCGAACCGTCTCGCCGAGGTGCTGCCAATCGCGTTGCGCGCACGGCAAAAGCTGATGGAATTAACCGATGCCGGCGCGCGCATCGACGTCGTGCATCACTACATGCAACAGCATCAGTTGCTGTGAAATCCTGAAGTCGTGAAGGCTGCCGCGCCGGACTCAAGTCGCCCGCTCAGCACCTCCGATCCATTCCGTTAGAGCAACGAACCATGCAGACTGGCGAGCAGCTTGCGTACCGGCGCCGGCACGCCGAACGAATCCAGATCGCTGAGCGCAACCCATGCGGTGTCCGCATCGTTGAGCGCGGCCAGGGCGCCGACACCGCGATCGAACTCCGCAAGCCGCGGTTCGATATCGAGCTTGAAATGCGTGAATACGTGTGAGAACGACGCGAGCGCGGACACTTCGCCGTCGCCGCCGAACGCGCGCGCCCGCTCGGCCAACGATGCTTCGTCGGCAGCTTCGGGCAGACTCCACAGACCACCCCAGATGCCCGACGGTGGACGCCGCTCGAGCATCACCGCATTGCCGTCGCGCAGCAGCAGCATCCACGTACGGCGTGTCGGCACCGCTTTCTTCGGGCGCGCGGTCGGCAATTCACGTTGACGTCCGGTGACGTTGGCAACGCAGTCCGGCGCGAACGGACAGCGCGAGCAATCGGGTTTGCCGCGCACGCACAATGTCGCGCCGAGATCCATCAAGCCCTGCGTGTACCCGCTGACCTCCGCGTTCGACGCATTCGACGGCAGCAGTGACTCCGCGAGCGTCCACATTGCGTTCTCGACTTTCTTCTCGCCCGGAAAGCCTTCGACGCCGAATACGCGCGCGAGCACGCGCTTCACGTTGCCGTCGAGAATCGTCGCGCGCGCGCCGAACGCGAACGACGCGATCGCCGCGGCCGTCGAGCGGCCAATGCCGGGCAACTCGGCGAGCTCATCGACCGACGCGGGAAACGCGCCGCCATGCTGCTCGACGACGACCTGCGCGCAGCGTTGCAGATTGCGCGCGCGCGTGTAGTAGCCGAGGCCGGCCCACAGCGCCATCACGTCATCGGACGGCGCGGCGGCGAGCGCGGCGACATCCGGGAAACGCGCGAGAAATTTCGCGTAGTACGGAATCACCGTCGACACCTGGGTCTGCTGCAGCATGATTTCGGACAGCCAGATGCGATACGGATCGCGCGTGTTCTGCCACGGCAGATCGTGGCGGCCGTGCTGGCGCTGCCACGCGACCAGCCGCGCGGAAAACTCGGGCATCGGCGCAAACGCGGGCGCGGTGTCGGACGCGCTGGAGCGCGCGCCGGTCGTTGGGGTCAGGCGGGAAGGCATCGAGAATCTAGCGCTGGCAAGTGGGACAGAAGTACGTGGAGCGTTGCCCCTGCACGATCTGTTTGATTGGCGTTCCACACACGCGGCATGGCAGGCCCGCGCGATCATAGACGAAGTAGTCGAGCTGAAAATAGCCGCTTTCGCCGTCGCTGCCGACGAAATCGCGCAGCGTGCTGCCGCCCCTGTCGATCGCGGCGGCGAGCGTCACGCGCACGGCATCGGCCAGCAGTTCATAACGCACGAGCGACACGCGGCCCGCCGCGGTGGTTGGCCGGATGCCCGCGCGAAACAGACTCTCCGACGCGTAGATATTGCCCACGCCGACCACGAGGTCCCCCGCCAGCAGCGCCTGCTTCACCGACACCTTGCGCCCGCGCGTCAACCGATGCATCAGCGCGCCCGAAAAAGCCGGCGAGAAAGGCTCGACGCCAAGGCTCGCGAGCAGCGGATGTTCGAGGATGTCGCCTGCTTCGCGCGGATGCCATAGCACCGCGCCGAAGCGGCGGGGATCACGATAGCGCAGGATAAAGTCGTCGAAGATCCAGTCGACATGATCGTGCTTCGCCGCGGCAGGCGGATGCGGCACATGACGCAGAACGCGCAACGTGCCCGTCATGCCGAGGTGGACGATGAACCACCCAGCGTCGATTTCGAACAGCAAATACTTGCCGCGTCGCTCGACTTTGCGCACCACGTGGCCGCGCAAGGTTTTCGCAAGGTCGGCCGGAATTGGCCAGCGCAGCGCGGCCGTCCGCACGTCGACGCGCTCAACCTTGCGCCCGGACACATACGGTTCGATCCCCCGTCGGGTAACCTCGACTTCTGGCAACTCTGGCATGGCTGATTGGTCTGCTACTTGCGTGAGTGGTTGTGCGCGTATTGTAGCGAGCGCGTTACAATCGACTGAAACATTGAACGGATTTCCATGAACGTGTCCTTCGTGAAGCTGCTATCAAAGCGCCGCGCGCGCGTGTCCAACGTGCCGCTCGCCGTGTCCGCTCGCCGGATGCTCGGTGCGGCCGTGCTCGGATTGTGGGCGCTGGCCGCCGTGCCCGCGCATGCGCAGGACCCGACGCCGGATTCCGACGACACGTCGGTCACGATGCCGGACCCGCTGGGTCCGGCAACACCTGAAGACGAAAAGTCGCTGCCCGGCGTGCCGCTGTCGAGCCAGATCGTCTTCCAGGTGCTGGCCGCCGAGATCGCGCTGCAGCGCGACCAGCCGGCACCGGCCTATCAGACCTACCTCGCGCTCGCGCGCGACACTCACGACCCGCGCATGGCGCAACGCGCCACCGAAATAGCGCTGGCGGCGCAGAGCCCGTCGGACGCGCTCGCCGCCGCGCAACTGTGGCAACAGTACGCGCCGAGTTCGGAACGCGCCGCCCAGCTCGACGCGTCGCTGCTCGTGCTGTCTGGCAGGCCCGACGATGCGTCGCCGATCCTGTCGCAAGAACTGGCGAAGGTACCCGAGGAAAATCGCGGCAGCGCGGTCCTCGCGCTGCAACTGCTGTTGTCGCGCGGCCCGAACCGCGTCGGTGGCCTGCACGTGTTGCAGGACCTGCTGAAGAACGACATGAACCGGCCGGAGGCGCAACTGGCCCTCGCGCGTCAGCAGCTGCTGGCCGACGACGCGCCGGGCGCGCACAAGTCGCTCGAGCAGGCGCTCACGATCAAGCCCGACTATCTGCCGGCGGCGTTGATGCTGTCGCAAATGGGTCCGGAGGAGCGCAAGGAAGGCATCGCGTCGCTCGAAAAGTACATGCAGCAGAATCCGAAATCGCATGACGCACGGCTCGCGCTTGCGCAGATGTATCTTGCCAGCGACCGTCTCGACGACGCGCAGAAGCAGTTCGAACTCATGCGCAAGGCAAACCCCAACGACTTGACACCGTTGATGGCGCTCGCGCTGATCAAGATCCAGCAGAAGAATCTCCCCGAAGCGCAGACGTATCTGATGCAGTACGCGCAGCAGGCCGAGAAGACGCCGGGTGTCGATGCGGGCCAGGCCTACATCTACCTCGCGCAGCTAGCGCTCGAACAGAAGAATGAGGCGGCCGCGAGCGACTGGCTGAACAAGATCTCGCCAGCGAGTCAACAATACCTGGCCGCGCAGATTACCCGCGCGCAACTGCTCGCGAAACAGGGCAAGACCGAGGAGGCGCGCCAGTTGCTCTCCAACTTGCAGACCTCCGATCCGCGTGATGTGGCGCTGATCGCGCGCACCGATGCGGCGATCCTGTTCGACGCGAAGCGCTACCCGGAGGCCGAAGCGCGTCTGCAGCAAGCCACGGCGAACTTTCCCGACGACCCCGACCTCACCTACGACTACGCGATGGCCGCCGAGAAAACCGGCCATTACGACATCATGGAAGCGCAGCTGCGCAAGCTGATCGAGACGCAGCCGGACAATCCGCAGGCGTATAACGCGCTCGGCTATTCGCTCGCAGATCGCAACCAGCGCCTGCCAGAGGCGGACAAGCTGGTCGAGAAGGCCTCGGCGCTCGCACCGAACGATGCGTTCATCATGGACAGCGTCGGCTGGGTCAAGTACCGGATGGGTAACACGGCCGATGCGATCAAGCTGCTGCGCAAGGCATACAGCCTCCAGCCGAACGCGGAAATCGGCGCGCACCTCGGCGAAGTGCTGTGGAAGGCCGGCGAGCAGGAACAGGCGCGCGCCGCGTTTCGCGAGGCTCGCAAGCTCGAACCCGACAACGAGACTCTCGTCAAAACGTTGCAACGTCTTCAGGTAAACAATCTTTGATGCGTCTTTCCCGTTTGATTTCTTTTTCCAGGGCGCCTCGCGGCAGCGCGGTTGGTTTCGCGGCGGCGGCGGTTGTCGCGCTGGCCGGCTGCGCGTCGGTGAAGCCGCAGGGGCCGTCCACGTCGAACGCCGCCACCGAAGTCACCGCGCAGACGAGCCGCTCGTATCAGGGCCGCTTCGCGATCCAATACAACGATCAGAACGGCCAGCAGCGCAACGCTTACGGCAATTTCTCGTGGCAGGAAACGGGCGACACCGTCACGCTGCAGTTGCGCAATCCGCTTGGCCAGACGCTGGCCATCGTGACTTCGTCGCCGGCTTCGGCCACGCTCGAATTGCCGAACCGCCAGCCGCTCACCGCCGATAACGTGTCGACGCTGATGCAGAACGCGCTCGGCTTCACGCTGCCGGTCGAAGGGTTGCGCTACTGGCTGCAACCGTCGCCGGCGCCGACTTCGCGCGCGAAGACCGAGAAGGATCCGGAGCAACCGTCGCGCCTGAAGCAGATCACCCAGGACGGCTGGACGATCGACTATGTGGCCTATGCCGATGCACCAGCCACCGGCGTGAAGCGCCTCAATCTGAGCCGCTCGGAGCCGCCACTCGACATCAAGCTCGTGCTGGATCAGTGAGTCGTTTCTTGCTGGGCCTTTTGTCCCAGCATCCGCTCACGTAACCTTGCTACCCGTTTGGCGCCACCGTGGCGCATGTAGCCTTCACTCATGATCGAAACAACCAATTCGCTGCGCGACTGTCTCGCGCCAGCGAAACTCAATCTCTTCCTGCACATCACCGGCCGTCGGCCGGATGGTTATCACACGCTGCAGACGGTCTTCCAGTTGCTTGACTGGGGCGACACGCTGCACTTCACGCGACGCGACGACGGTCTCATCACACGCCGCACCGACATCGCCGACGTGCCACCCGAGCATGACCTGACCGTACGCGCCGCGACGTTGCTGAAGGTACATACGGGCTCCCGCGAAGGCGTCGATATCGAAATCGACAAGCGCCTGCCGATGGGCGCGGGCCTCGGCGGCGGCAGTTCCGATGCGGCGACGACGCTGCTCGCGCTCAATCGCCTGTGGAAGCTCGATCTGCCACGTCAGGAGTTGCAGGATCTTGCGTTGAAACTCGGCGCGGACGTGCCTTTCTTCGTATTTGGAAAAAATGCGTTTGCAGAGGGTGTCGGAGAATCATTGGACGTTGTACAATTGCCGCCGCGTCACTTCCTG
This sequence comes from Paraburkholderia sp. CI2, assembly GCF_014201055.1. NCBI lineage: Bacteria > Pseudomonadati > Pseudomonadota > Betaproteobacteria > Burkholderiales > Burkholderiaceae > Paraburkholderia > Paraburkholderia sp. CI2. The sequence continues at coordinate 57,220 of NZ_JACHDL010000007.1, read as the reverse complement.
GTAGTGACGCCGAGGGTGCAGGTTCCGACTGCAGCGATTTTTTCCGAAAAAGCGTTGACAAGAGATACAAAGCCCCTCATAGTTACGGACTTTCCCGCAGAACTCAGCTGCAACACTGAGTGGCCAGAAAGCTTCGGCCGGAATGACATGCAGCAGGTTGTCGTAGGAAAGCACGCGGAAGTAGCGCAAGTGTTGCGGTGGTTTGAAAGCATCGCGCCAGCGCGGATGTCCGGATCGGGTGCCAGTGTTTTTGCAGCGTTCCGTAGCAAAGCTGAAGCAGAAGCGGCGCAAGCCAAACTGCCCGGCGAGTGGAACAGTGCAGTAGCAGCGGGCTTGGATCAGCATCCACTCTTTGCTTTCGCGTCATAAGTTTTGCATCGTCGAACGAAACTCCACGTTCGACGGAGCTCAAAGTTAGTGTAGGGGAGTCGCCAAGCTGGTTAAGGCACCGGATTTTGATTCCGGCATGCAAAGGTTCGAATCCTTTCTCCCCTGCCAAAAATTCTCGTAGTTCGCTGTAGTTCGCATTTCTCCCGCCCCCAGCCTGAAGTAGGTGCACGATGAGCAGCCATGACGGCCTGATGGTTTTTACTGGCAACGCAAATCCCGCGCTTGCACAGGAAGTCGTCAAAAACCTCGGTATTCCCCTCGGCAAAGCAATGGTTAGCCGTTTCTCGGACGGTGAAATCCAAGTCGAGATTCAGGAAAACGTGCGCGGCAAGGATGTCTTCGTCCTGCAATCCACGTGCGCGCCGACTAACGACAATCTGATGGAACTGATGATCATGGTCGATGCGCTCAAGCGCGCATCCGCAGGCCGGATCACCGCAGCCATCCCCTACTTCGGTTATGCCCGTCAGGATCGTCGCCCGCGTTCGGCGCGCGTCGCCATCTCGGCTAAGGTCGTGGCGAACATGCTGGAAATCGCCGGCGTCGAGCGGATCATCACGATGGATCTGCACGCCGACCAGATTCAAGGCTTCTTCGACATCCCGGTCGACAACATCTACGCAACGCCCGTGCTGCTCGGGGATCTGCGCAAGCAGAACTACGACAACCTGATGGTAGTTTCGCCGGACGTCGGCGGTGTGGTCCGCGCCCGTGCATTGGCGAAGCAACTCAATTGCGATCTCGCGATCATCGACAAGCGTCGCCCGAAGGCGAACGTCGCCGAAGTGATGAACATCATCGGTGAAGTCGAAGGCCGCACCTGCGTGATCATGGACGACATGGTCGACACGGCTGGCACGCTGTGCAAGGCCGCGCAGGTTCTGAAGGAACGCGGCGCGAAGCAGGTATTCGCGTACGCCACCCACCCGGTTCTGTCGGGCGGCGCGGGTGAGCGTATTGCCGCTTCCGCACTCGACGAACTCGTTGTCACGGACACGATTCCGCTCGGCGAAGAAGCCCGTTCGTGCGCGAAGATCCGTTCGCTGACGAGCGCCGGTTTGCTCGCCGAAACGTTCTCGCGCATCCGCCGCGGCGATTCGGTGATGTCGCTGTTCGCTGAGAGTTAAGCATTTGCGAAGACACCGCGTACCGCTTCATGCGACACGCGGCGTTTTTGCACAATCGGCATGAACGAACGAAGGTTCTTGCCGCTATCCTGGGCCTCAGCCATTACGGCTTCGAGGCCCTGTTTTTACTGCCTGGTCGCGGGCAGTGCATTGGAGATTCAACATGAAAGTAGTCGCTTTCGAGCGTTCCCTGCAAGGTACGGGTGCGAGCCGCCGCCTGCGTAACTCGGGCAAGACCCCGGGTATCGTTTATGGCGCCGGCGCTGACACGCAACTGATCGAACTCGATCACAACGCCCTGTGGCACGCGCTGAAGAAAGAAGTTTTCCACTCGTCGATCCTCGATCTGGAAGTGGCAGGCAAGTCGCAACAGGTTCTGCTGCGCGACGTGCAATACCACCCGTTCCGTCAGCTCGTGCTGCACGTGGACTTCCAGCGCGTCGACGCGACGAAGAAGCTGCACACCAAGGTGCCGCTGCACTTCTTGAACCAGGAAACCAACCCGGCAGTGAAGCTGTCGAGCGCGGTGATCTCGCACATCCTCAACGAAATCGAAATCGAGTGCTTGCCGTCGGCACTGCCGGAGTTCATCGAAGTCGACCTCGCGAAGATCGAAGCAGGTCAATCGGTTCACGCGAAGGACATCCCGTTGCCGGCAGGTGTGGCGCTCGTGGCCCACGTCGACGCGGAAAACCCGGTGGTCGCTGCTGCAACGATCCCGGCTGGCGCAATCGCTGAAGACGCTGCTGCTGCTGAAGGTGGCGAAGCGCCGGCTGCTTAAGAGCCTTCCGGTTCGAAGCAAGCAATCCTCTCGATCCGTTTCCTATGAAACGGTCGATGTGACCCGCCGAGGTTCGCCCTGGCGGGTTTTTTTTCGGCTTTTCTAGTCCGGTACGTTTCACTTCCGGACTTGGTGGACTCACGCAATCATGATCAAGCTGATCGTCGGGCTCGGCAATCCGGGCGCCGAATACACCGCGACGCGTCACAACGCCGGCTGCTGGCTGGTCGATCAACTCGCGCGCGAGGCCGGCACCGCGCTGCGCGACGAGCGGCGCTTTCACGGCTTTTACGCGAAAGCGCGGTTGCATGGCGAGGAAGTGCATCTGCTCGAGCCGCAAACCTACATGAACCGCTCTGGTCAATCGGTCGTCGCGCTCGCGCAATTCTTCAAGATTCTTCCCGACGAGATCCTCGTCGCGCACGACGAGCTCGACATGCCACCCGGCAGCGTCAAGCTGAAGCTCGGCGGCGGCAGCGGCGGGCATAATGGGCTGAAGGACATCAGCGCGCATCTGTCGTCGCAGCAATACTGGCGGCTGCGGATCGGCATCGGCCATCCGCGCGATCTGATTCCCGAAAGCGCGCGCGCCGGCGCGAAGCCGGACGTCGCGAACTATGTGCTGAAGCCGCCGCGGCGAGAAGAGCAGGAGGTCATCGACGCGTCGATCGAACGCGCGCTCGCGGTGATGCCGCAGATCATCAAGGGCGAGCTCGAACGCGCAATGATGCAACTGCATCGCAACAACAGCTGACGCGCGCCACACTCATCGACACCCGCAATCGGCCCCGCAAGGAGAATCGCTTGAGCCGCTACTGGAGCGACATCGTTCACCGTCTGACGCCGTACGTGCCGGGCGAGCAGCCCGCGCTCGCGCATCCGGTGAAGCTGAATACCAACGAGAATCCGTATCCGCCGTCGCCGCGCGTGCTAGACGCGATCCGCCGCGAGCTCGGCGACGCGGCCGACGCACTGCGCCGCTATCCCGATCCGAGCGCACGCAAGCTGCGCGAAACGGTCGCCGCCTATCACGGCATCCGCGCCGAGCAGGTGTTCGCGGGCAACGGCTCGGACGAGGTACTCGCGCTAACGTTCCAGGCCTTGCTCAAGCACGACAAGCCGCTGCTGTTTCCCGACATCACTTACAGCTTCTATCCGACCTACGCGAAGCTGTTCGAGGTCGACTACCGGACCATCCCCCTCGACGACAGCTTCGCGATCAACGTCGACGACTACACGGTGCCCAACAGCGGCATCCTGTTTCCGAATCCGAACGCGCCGACCGGCCGGCCGCTGCCGCTCGCGGTAATCGAACGCCTCGTCGCGAGCCATCCTGATTCGGTCGTGGTGATTGACGAAGCGTATGTCGACTTCGGCGCCGAGTCGGCGATTGCGCTGATCGCGCGCTATCCGAATCTGCTCGTCGTGCAGACCGTGTCGAAGTCGCGTTCGCTCGCCGGCATGCGCGTCGGCTTTGCGTTCGGCGATCCTGCGTTGATCGATGCGCTCAATCGCGTGAAGGACAGCTTCAATTCGTACCCGCTCGACCGCCTCGCGCAAGTCGCGGCCACCGCCGCCTACGAAGACGACGCGTGGTTTCGCGAATGCTGCGCGAAGGTGATCGCGAGCCGCGAACGGCTTGCGGCGGAATTGACCGCGTTCGGCTTCGAGGTGGTGCCATCGGCGGCGAATCTGCTGTTCGCGCGGCATGAGGGATACGACGCGGCGACGCTCGCGTCGCGGCTGCGGCAACAGGAAATTTTCGTGCGGCATTTCAACGCGCCGCGCATCGACCAGCATTTGCGGATCTCGGTCGGCACCGACGCCGAATGCGACATACTGCTCGACGCTTTGCGCGGCATTTTCAGCGCTTACGTCGGATAACGGAAACGCCGCCCCCAAAAGAAAACGGCGAAGGCCCGCAGGCCTTCGCCGTTTTCTTTTGCGCGTCTCCCGCAAACGTCAGGTGCCCTTGGCGGCCTGCAACGCGTGATATTTCGCCATCAAACCTTCGGGCGTTTCCAAGTGGTTCGGGTCACGCGGAATGCACTCGACCGGACACACCTGAATGCATTGCGGCTCGTCGAAATGACCGACGCACTCGGTGCACTTCTTCGGGTCGATCACATAGATTTCCGGGCCCATCGAAATCGCGTCGTTCGGGCACTCGGGCTCGCAGACGTCGCAATTGATGCACTCGTCGGTAATCATCAGGGCCATGCCGCCACCAACTTTGCTAGAGAAAACAATACATTATAGCTTTTTCGCCCCCGCACGGCCGTGCAATCCCACGCCGGGGTCATGGACGGCTGCGCTTCTCGGCCAGGTAGCCTTCGTCGCAAACTGGTTGGCGTATGCGCTGTTCAACGCCAACTGGATGCTGAACATGCCATTCGACACGCGGGAATTGCCGGGCTGTTTCGGCAACAGGGCCAGCAGTGCCTTCATCACATACAGGATGATTAGCGCGCCGGCCAGATCACCCACAAACATCGTGAAGAAGCTTTCGAACCAGTTCTTCGTCGTACCGGCCAGCGCGAACCACAGGTGGTGAAACAGCGTATTTGCTCCCGAATAGGCGACAGCCAGAACAAGCAGCCGCTTCGGCGTCAGGTTCGTCAGCGATGCGCGCAGATCGAAATACTCGAGCGCAAACCTGTAGACCAGATACGGTGCCAGTGACCCAAGCAAAGCGCCTGCTATTGCACGCACCGGGTCATGCGGAAACCAGTACAGAAAGTCTGTAATCAGTCCGGCAAGCAGCAGGCCGAGTGCACCATCGAACCCAACCAGCAACGTGCTGAGAAGCCGAACACCAGACGGCAGGAAAATCCAGTTGACGCCTCGCACGAAAGACGTGTGCGTAAACACCTCCTGATTGATCCACAGCGACGCCAGGAACGCGATCAGGGTCCCAGCGATCGACCAAAAATGCAAACGTAAGCTAGACATTGCGGTGAGCCATCCTCGGTTGCTTTTGCCGAATGCATCATAGCGTGCCCGTATGGCGTTCCGCGAGCACAAGCAGCAGGCTTTCAGTCACAGATATCGTGACGCTCACGGAAAAAATTTCGCGAGGCCCTCAAGTTCTGCGCGACGCGACCGAAAACCCATGTATAGCTTTATGCCCGGCTCGACAAGCATGCAGAGCCGCGTCCAGATTGATATGCTTTTTATAGCGATGAACCTGAGAGAACAGGCTGGAACGGAACGCGCTATCCGGACGAACCGGTGGCTATCGGCACGCCGACCAGTAGGCCGCCCGCCTGCTGCATGGCTCGCGTGCTATCCCGTCTTTCAAGATGCGTTGCTCGGCTGCGAAACAAGGTTGGGGGCGCTTCCTGACTTCGTCAGGCGCGCTGCTTTGGAAAGGCTGGGTGGCTCCAATTATTCGCGTGTGCCCACTTCAGTACTTGATGAAGTCCGCGCCTCTTACCTGGAACTTCGCAGCACATGCGTCGCAGAAGAAGTACGTCGATACCTGTCTGATGCCGAGGACAGTCTGCTGGCGTTACACGAATCGTCGGACGCCCTTGAAACCCTGGCGGCGGGAATGCCGCGGATGCTGGTTCCGCCTGTCGCTCGCCCTCCGTGTCTGCTGAGTTCTGGCAACGGAATGTTTCTCGGGGGCTGGGCGCGGTTTGTTGCGTACTGGTGTCGGAAAGACCCAACTATTCCGCTACTCGCGGTAGATTGGCCGATCCTCTACGAGCACGTAGCGCCCTACAGCCTTCGCCACTTGATCGACGATCCTGGTTTTGCATCGACCGGTTGAATCCGCCTTCGGAAAGCAGCCAATCGTCCTCCAGCGACGGCTCGAGTTGATCACCCCCACGAACCTTGCCAACGCGCAACTTTATCGTTATAGTTTTTGTAACGGCCACACCTGAGAGAAATGGTTCGCGTGGAACGCGCTGTCCGGACCGACCGGTTTTCTGGCTCGCGCCGACCGGTCGGTTACGTTTGATCGGTTGCATAACGGCAAAAGCCCATGCTCAACCTGCTTTTTCCTTTTATACCCGTGCAAAAGAGTACGAGGCCGTACGCTGAGCGCGCCGGACGAATCGCCGCCACACATCAAGAAGAAGCTTTGGCGATACACCGCATACGGCGCCACCGTAGCGATGATTCCGCCGCCGATTGACCGCACAGGGGCGTGCGGGAAGAAATAGAAGAGGTCGACGAGCCAGCTCGCTAATAGCAAGCCGATTGCGCCATCGCCCCCCAGAAGCAAGGTGCTCAATACTCTGACTCCTGACGGCAGGTAGATTCAGTTCTCGCCCCGGACGAACTCGATGTGTGTGAAGACTTCCTGGTTGATCCAGAGCGACAGCGCGAACGCGATGGCCGTGCCCGCGACCGGGAGCAAACCCAAACGTAAGCTGGACATGGAGATAAAATAGGGAAGCCCGGTCGTCGCAGGGCATCAAGGTTCGCTTTCCGCGCTCGGGTGAGCGGCGTTTTCGTTGGAGCGATGGTCATGAGCCGCCCTGCTGATATCTATCTTCGATTTCTTCAATTGACCGAAGCACTGCGAGGTCTTCCCTCACTTCCCGCGCTCGATCCGCTCGAAGAAAAGATCCTGGAGTTCGTTGCTCGCATGAGGCAAAAAAACGAACGCCTGTCGGTTCGAGACATGATGGCCCAAAGTGCGCTGGGGTCGCCGGCTACCTTGCATGCCCGTATCACGTCAATGCGCGAAAAGGGCTGGCTCCTGCTCAACGACACCGAAGACGCTCGCCGCAAACAGGTCGAGCTGACGCCCGCGGCCCTCCGGCACTTCGACAAACTTGCCGAGGCGTTCACGAAAGCTGCGAAGGGAAGCTGACATTGTTCTGCTTCGGTTAAGCCGGCACTATCCGGTTAGGAAAAACTCCTCATTCCTCTTGCAATGCCCGTCTGGTTGCTCCGCTCCGGCAATTCCACGTACGCGGCACCTGTCACCCTGTTGAAGTCCATCGTACCGTACTGGTACGCTTCGTCAGTTCATACTCGGCGAATTGGACAAAGGTATATCGATTGCCCACGCCCGTGACGTTTTCCGGATAGGGTCCCGTAGAAACCTGACAAGCCGGCGTGACTATTGATGATCGCCCCGTTTGCGATGAAGAGACAATTCTTGTTCTTCGCATCATCATTGACATCGCAGCTTGCGCGAACCATCGAATACACCGATGCCCGTGCATAACGACAGGATTGACGTTCGCCGCCAATACGGCTCGCCAACATTACTTGGAACAGCCGACCGATGCACCTGGCGCCGATCACCGAGGCCTGGCCGGTCTTGATCCGTCAAAACCGGCATTCGCGCGACTCAGGCTCAGGTCCCCTGAGCGCCGTCCTGCGGATCCAGCGAAGCGACCTTCTCCTTCAGCCATTTTTCGACGGACGGGAACACGAACTTGCTGACGTCGCCGCCCAATTGCGCGATCTCGCGCACGATCGTGCCCGAGATGAACTGATACTGATCGGACGGCGTCATGAACATCGTCTCGACGTCGGGCAGCAGATAACGGTTCATGCCCGCCATCTGGAACTCGTACTCGAAGTCCGACACCGCGCGCAGCCCCCTGACGATCACCCGCGCGTTGTTGGTCCGCACGAAGTCCTTCAGCAGTCCCTTGAAGCTCATCACCTGGACGTTCGGATAGTGGCCGAGCACCTCATGCGCAATCGCGAGGCGCTCCTGGAGAGTGAAAAACGGCTTCTTGGCACGGCTGTCGGCCACACCCACCACCAGCGTGTCGAAAATGCTCGACGCGCGCCGAACGAGGTCTTCGTGACCGCGCGTCAGCGGGTCGAACGTGCCCGGGTACACGGCGACTACCATGAGACTTCTCCTCTCTTCAGACAAAAGGGCACGTCCGGGCGACGCATTTCGCACCGGCGCGGATGACGATAAACCGCCCGGCCCTTTTTTGGAACGCGCATTATTCCTTATTTTCGCGCTGCAGCAAATGAAAGTGCACAGCGCCCGCTTTGCCCTGCCGCACGAGTTCCCAGCCTGACAGTGGCTCGTGAGCGGCCGGTTCGAGCGCTTCGCCTGCCTCGACATAAAGATAGCCGTCGGCGCGCACGAGCGGCACGGCCACCGCGAGCGCCTTGCCGAGCAGGTCGGCATCGAACGGCGGGTCGAGGAACACGACGTCGAACGAGCCTGGCGCGAGACTCGCCGCAAGACGCAGGCTGTCCGCCTCGGCGATTTCGATCATGCGTGCATCGAGCCGCTGCTGGTTTGCGCGCAACTGGCCGGCAGCGCGCGCATGGCGCTCTACCATCAGCACGCGAGCGGCGCCGCGCGACGCGGCCTCGAAGCCGAGCGCCCCACTACCAGCGAACAGATCGAGGCAGTGCTGGCCGTCCAGACGTTGGCCGAGCCAGTTGAACAGCGTTTCGCGGACGCGGTCGGGCGTCGGGCGCAAGCCGTCCAGATCGAGCACGGGCAGCGGCGTGCGTTTCCAGTCGCCGCCGATGATGCGAATGGCATGCGGTTTGCCACTTTTGGACGAAGCGCCAGCGGCGCGTGAAGGTGCTAAACGAGGCATCCAGTATCGTGCAGTTTCAGCTAGGTGATGAACACGCCTGCGGCGTCGATGCGCGCGGGCCGGAGCGCTCACGTTACCACAGGGTTGGCGCGCGTCCAGCCTGGCCGAGCGGCCGATACGACGCGCCGCGGCACGCCTGATAAAATGTGCGGCTGCCAGCGCCCCGCCTTTTCGCATCCCGGCGCTGCCCACCGCTTCGCCGGTCCCGTGCCGGCTGCGCGCATCGGCGCGCTCTCCCATACGTCAGATCATGTTCAGCTTTTTCAAACGATTCAAGGGCTCGAAAGAGTCCGATACCGCCGCAGACGAATCGCTGGCGGCGCAAGACGGCGCGGCACCCGAGGCCGAGGCCGCGCCCGTTGCGCCCGCCGAACCGATCGAGCCTACCGCGCCCCCCGTTCCTGTGGCCACGGCGATCATCGACCCGCAGCCCGAGCCGCCAGACACCATGCTCGACACCGTCGAAATCGTCCCGCCGCCCGTGCAGGATGCCGGCGCGAAGCGCTCGTGGCTTACGCGTCTGAAGAGCGGCCTCGCGAAAACCAGTTCGAACCTGACCGGCATTTTCGTCGGCACGAAGATCGACGAGGACCTGTACGAGGAACTCGAAACCGCGCTGCTGATGTCTGACGCCGGCGTCGAGGCGACCGAATTCCTGCTCGAAGCGCTGCACGAAAAAGTGCGCGGCGAACGCCTGACGGCCCCCCTGCAGGTCAAAACCGCCTTGCGCACGCTGCTCGTCGAGTTGCTCAAGCCGCTCGAAAAATCGCTGATGCTCGGCCGCGCGCAGCCGCTCGTGATGATGATCGCCGGCGTCAACGGCGCGGGCAAAACCACGAGCATCGGCAAACTCGCGAAGCATCTGCAGAGCTTTGACCAATCGGTGCTGCTCGCCGCCGGCGACACGTTCCGCGCCGCCGCGCGCGAGCAACTCGCCGTCTGGGGCCAGCGCAACAACGTGACCGTGGTCGCGCAGGAAAGCGGCGACCCGGCCGCGGTGATCTTCGACGCGGTCGGCGCCGCGCGCGCGCGCAAGATCGACGTGATGATGGCCGACACGGCCGGCCGGCTGCCCACGCAACTGCATCTGATGGAAGAACTGCGCAAGGTGAAGCGCGTGATTGGCAAGGCGCAGGACGGCGCGCCGCACGAAGTGCTGCTCGTGATCGACGCGAACACCGGCCAGAACGCGCTCACACAGGTCAAGGCGTTCGACGACGCGCTCGGGCTCACCGGCCTGATCGTCACCAAGCTCGACGGCACCGCGAAGGGCGGCATCCTCGCGGCGATCGCGCGGCAGCGGCCGATTCCCGTGTATTTCATCGGCGTCGGCGAAAAGGTCGAGGACCTGCAGCCGTTCAGCGCGGAGGAGTTCTCGGACGCGCTACTGGGCGGCTGATCGCGTGATCGTTGCGGCGCTCGGCGCTCGCGGCGAACCAAAGGAAAAGGGCACTCAGCGGAGCGCCCTTTTTTCGTTTCAAGCTGCCCTCGACGTGTCAGCGATCCCGGGCTCACTCCGCGTCCGGCTGCACGCCCGGCGCCGCGCGCGCGAACGCGTCGAGTTGCATCGCGTGATCGTAGATGCGCTGGATCGTCGGAAACTTTGCGGTGTCGACCTTGAAGCGCTGCGCGTTGAATACCTGCGGAATCAGGCACGCGTCGGCGAGTGTCGGTGCGTCGCCGAAACACAGTTTGCCGGTGCGCGCGTCGCCGGCAAGATGCGTCTCCAGCGTCGCGAAGCCCGCGTCGATCCAGTGCCGGTACCACGCGTCCTTCGCGTCGTCGTCGACTCGCAGCGTGTGCTTCAGATAGCGCAGCACGCGCAGATTGTTCAGGGGATGAATCTCGCACGCGACCTGCAGCGCCACCGAGCGCACATACGCGCGATCGAGCGGTGCCTTCGGTAGCAGCGGCGGCTCGGGATGCGTCTCCTCGAGATACTCGATGATCGCGAGCGACTGCGGCAGCAAATGACTGCCGTCGGCGAGCGTCGGCACGATGCAGTCGGGGTTGATCTTGCGATACGCGGGCTTCAGCTGCTCGCCGCCTTCGCGCACGAGGTGCACGGGTACGTAGTCGTACGACAGGTTCTTCACGTTCAGCGCGATGCGCACGCGATACGACGCCGAGCTACGGAAATAGCTGTAGAGCTTCATGTTGTCTGCCTCCTCCACCTGCACGCAAGCCGTCTCAGACGACGCGCACGCTGAACTCGCCGAGCCCGTCCACGCCGCCCTTCATCAGGTCACCCTTCACGACCGCGCCGACGCCTTCCGGCGTGCCGGTGAAAATCAGGTCGCAAGGCCGCAGTTCGAACAGCGTCGACAGATACGCGATCGTCTCGGCCACCGACCAGATCAGCTGCGACACATCCGCGCGCTGCTTGTCCTCGCCATTCACCGACAGCCAGATCTCGCCTTTGCCGATGTGACCAACCGTCGAAGCCGGATGGATCGGGCCGAGCGGCGCCGAGTGATCGAAGCCCTTGGCGGTATCCCACGGACGACCCATTTTCTTCGCTTCGCCTTGCAGGTCGCGGCGCGTCATGTCGAGACCGAGCGCGTAGCCGTAGACGTGGTCGAGCGCGCGGTCGACGGGGATGTCTTTGCCGCCCTCGCCGATCGCCGCGACCATTTCCATTTCGAAATGGACGTTCCTGGTCTGCGACGGATACGGGAATTCGCCGGTCGTGCCCGGCGCGACGTACACGATCGCATCGGCCGGCTTCGTGAAGAAGAACGGCGGCTCGCGGTCCGGGTCGTGGCCCATTTCACGCGCGTGCGCCTCGTAGTTGCGCCCCACGCAGTAGATGCGGCGCACCGCGAACTGCTCGCCCGACCCCACGACCGGCACCGCGACCTGCGGTGCGGGTGCAAATACGTAACTCATCCCGTTCTCCGTTTTCCGATGTGCGCCGCCGAGGCGGCAAGAGACATCGAGTGTAACCCGCGGCACGGCGCGGGGGCGTGTCAGGCGGCCCGTCGCGCGCCACTGCGTGCCCGCTTCGTTGCTGTTCGCCCGCTCGCCATAGATGCGATACTCACACCGAACTGTTCCCCGAATGGCGTAGCGAACCGCCAGGCGCGGCACGCCACCCGCCTCTTGCGCACGATGACCGACTCCACCGATACCACTTCTCCCTTCCCCTGGGCCCGATTCATCAAGGAAATCGGCCGCGGCCCGAATGGCGCCCGCGCGCTGACCGCCGACGACACGCGCTCGCTCTACACCGCGATGCTCGACGGCCGCGTCGACGATCTCGAACTCGGCGCGGTGCTGCTCGCGTATCGCGTGAAAGGCGAAACCGCCGACGAACTCGCCGCGATGCTGGCCGCCGCGCATACGTCGTTCGAGCCGGTGCGGCTGCCGCACGGCGCGTTTCGGCCGGTGTCGATTCCGTCGTACAACGGCGCGCGCAAGCAGCCGAACCTCGTGCCGCTGCTCGCGCTGCTGCTCGCCCGCGAAGGCGTGCCGGTGCTGGTACACGGCGTCACCGAGGATCTGGGTCGGGTGACGAGCGCGGAAATCTTCACACATCTGCGCATCGCCCATGCGCAGTCGCACACGCAGATCGAAGCTGGACTTGCGGAGCGCCGCGTCGCGTTCGCCTCGATCGACGTACTGGCGCCCAAGCTCGCGCGCCTGCTCGCGCTGCGCCGGCGCATGGGCGTGCGCAATTCGACGCATACGCTCGTGAAGCTGCTGCAGCCGTTCGCGCCCGCGGGATTGCGGCTCGTGAACTACACGCATCCGCCGTATCGCGACAGTCTCACTCAGCTGTTCGTCACGCATCCCGATGCGGCCGTCGGCGGTGCGCTGCTCGCGCGCGGCACCGAAGGCGAGGCGGTCGCCGATACGCGCCGCCAGGTGCAGGTCGACTGGCTGCATGACGGCATCTGCGAGACGCGGCTGCCGCACGAGCGCTCGTCGTCCGATGCGCCCGAAGTCGAGCTGCCCGAAGCGCGCGACGCGGCGACCACGGCCGCCTGGATCGACGCCGTGCTGCGCGGCGAAGCGCCGGTGCCTGGCGCGCTCGAGCGGCAGGTCGAGCTGATCGTCGACATCGCGAAGACGGCGGCCTGACGGCCGCGGGTTGACCGGCCAACGCACGCCGTCATACATTTGGCCTCATGCGTTCCCTTCCGAACACCCTCCGAATTATCTCCGGCCGCCTGGCGCGGCCCCTATCGCTACGCCTGGCATAAGTCTCGCGTAGCGCCGCGCGCTGGCAGCTCCGGTTGTCGTCGGCGGTCCTCCCCGTAGTTCCCGCAGTTTCGCTTCACCCCCGTCGTAGTTCTCCACAACCTGTCGTCGTTTGCATTCGTCCGTTTACCGCGCGGACGATGCGAGAGGATCACATGTACGTTGCATGGGCAGCATCCGCAGCGTGCATGCGTGAACAGTCGGCCAACCGCTCGACGTCCCCACCCTCCGCCGACGACACCACGAATGAGGCACCTCACCATGTTGCGCAATCCCGCTGAAAAGTACCGCCCTTTTCCCGCCGTCCGGCTGACCGGCCGCAAATGGCCGAGTCGCACGGTCGGCGCCGCACCCGTCTGGATGAGCACGGACCTGCGCGACGGCAATCAGGCGCTGATCGAACCGATGAACGCCGCGCAGAAGCTCGAGTACTTCGAGATGCTGGTCGCGATCGGTTTCAAGGAAATCGAAGTGGGCTTTCCGTCGGCGTCGCAGACCGATTTCGACTTCGTGCGCAAGCTGATCGACGAGCGGCGCATTCCCGACGACGTCACGATCGAAGTCTTCGTGCCGTCGCGCGCGGAGCTGATCGCACGCACGTTCGACGCGCTCGAAGGCGCGCCGCGCGCGATCGTGCATCTGTACAACGCGATCTGCCCGTCGTTCCGGCGCATCGTGTTCCAGCAGTCGAAAGATGAGATCAAGGCGCTCGCCGTCGAAGGCACGGGCCTCATCAAGGAACACGCGCAGGCGCGGCCGGGCACGCGCTGGACCTTCCAGTACTCGCCCGAGACCTTCAACACGACCGAGCTGCCGTTCGCGCGCGAGGTGTGCGACGCGCTCGCGCAAACGTGGCGGCCTACGCGCGATCACAAGATGATCGTCAACCTGCCGGCAAGCGTCGAAGCGGCCACGCCGAACGTGTTCGCCGACCAGATCGAATGGATGCATCGCAACCTCGGTTACCGCGACAGCATCGTGCTGTCGGTGCATCCGCACAACGATCGCGGCACCGCCGTGGCCGCGGCGCAGCTCGCGCTGCTGGCGGGCGCGGATCGCATCGAAGGCTGTCTGTTCGGCAATGGCGAGCGCACCGGCAACGTCGATCTCGTCACAGTCGCGATGAATCTCGACGCGATGGGTATCGACAGCGGTCTCGATTTCTCGGATCTCGCGACGATCAGGCGCGTGGCGGAACGCTGCACGCGGCTTCTGGTGGCGGCGCGGCATCCGTATGCGGGACAGGTAGCGATGCGCGGCACGCGCGAGGCGCGCGACGCGGATGCCGATGTAGACGAGCGCCGCGACAAAGCTGGCGAATGCGCGACCGCGTGAATTCGCGTTGGGCCTCGAGCCTGCTGCAGCGGAATGCACACCCGCATTCCGCCGCCGCTGAAGACGCGCTCACGAGGCGCGCCCGCCCGATGAGAATCTCACTCGAGCGCGCAACGGGTCGCCTGCCACGCGATCAGTCGCCACTGCCCGTCTTCGTGCGTGTGAATCGCGGTATAGGCAATCGGAAACAGGAGCGCGCCGTTGTTCGCCTCCATCTCGATCAGCGCGCGGCCCGTGACGACGTAGGTCTCGCGCCCGGCCGGCAAGACATCCTGCGACTGCACCTCGATTTGCCGATAACGACGGCGCCCCGCGGTGATCCCGTCGATGAACTGCCGCTTCGTCTCGCGCTTGCCATTCGTATGGACGTAGCTCACGTTGTCCGCGAGCAGCGTGTCGAGCGACTGCCCATCGCCATCGACCATCGCGCGAAAACGCTCTCGCTCGAGCCCGCGAATCGCTTCGATCATCTTTGCCGCCATTGCAGAGCCCCTCGAACACCGCGAGCCGCAGGCGGCCACGGTCAGAAGTGATATTGCAAATATAGCTGGCTGAAATTTATACCAGGATTCGGCTCTTTGATACCGCCATTGGAGACATGCTGGAAGCGGTAGCCGGCGACATACTGCTCACGAGCGCCGAACTGCAGCCCGACGCCCGCCATCTCGGCGAACTGGAACGAGGTGCCCAACGTGAAGTCGGAAGAAATGCGCGGGCTGGTCAGCAGCCGGACGCCGGCACCCACCTCGATGAATGGCCGCACCGAACCCGACGACCTGATCAAGCGGATCACCGGCGTCACGCCGATCTCGCCGATGTCGTCGTGAACGTTTCCTTCATTGGTGTGCCACCACGCGACATGCGCCTCGCCGAGCAGCGCGAAATGCCAGTCGCCGATCTGCCACCAGGTCAGGTTTGGATCCCAGACCACGCCGAGATCGAGCGTCCTGACGTGATGGTCGCCGACGCCGGCGGCCACCTGCACGCCGAACTGCTCAGCTTGGGACGCGCCCGCCGCACCCAACAGCAGAACGAGCAGAACGGCAAACGTGCTTTTTAGAGTAAGCCCACGCACCACAAGATTCTGCCTGTTCATCCGCCCCCCATACTGCCGAGTATTAAGCGAGCGCCCCCTTTATTCCAAGCGCGAATTCAGGAGCAAGTATTTCCCAGATAATGCCCATGACCAGCAATTATTCTCTTTAAAAACGGGACGATGTCAGTCAAACATGAGCCTGCAACCGCTCCGGGCGGTACTTTGTACAGGTCCAACGCGCAACGCAAATAGAGCGTAATATGGCTATCAGAAGTCAAAACTCAATAGGATTTTCGGGAACTCGGATGCCCCTGCGACCTCTAAGTATTAGCACTCGGCAGATCTGAGTGCTAACATCCATCGCTGGAGTCGTTTACTGAGTCCGTTATTGTCTGATTCCAAAGGAGCTTCACACGTGAGCCATGCAATGACCCTTCCGAGTACTTTGAGCCCGTCGTCGGCTAAGGCCGCTCCGGCAGGTGCACTGGCGCTCTCGCATTCCTCGCTGCTGTCCGGTCACCTGGGCAACATCGACGCCTACATCCAGGCGGTCAACCGGATTCCGATGCTGACGCCGGCGGAGGAACGCCAGTTCGCCACCGAGTTGCGCGAACACGACAATCTGGAGGCTGCGCGCCGCCTGGTGCTGTCGCACCTGCGACTCGTCGTTTCCATCGCGCGTAACTACCTCGGTTACGGGTTGCCGCACGCCGATCTGATCCAGGAAGGCAACATCGGCCTGATGAAAGCGGTCAAGCGCTTCGATCCCGAGCAAAACGTGCGCCTCGTGTCATACGCGATGCACTGGATCAAGGCCGAGATCCACGAGTACATCCTGCGCAACTGGCGCATGGTGAAGGTCGCCACCACCAAGGCGCAGCGTAAGCTGTTCTTCAACCTGCGCAGCCACAAGCAGGGGCTTGGCGCGTTCACGCCGGACGAGATCGACGGTCTCGCGAAGGAGCTGAACGTGAAGCGCGAAGAGGTCGCGGAGATGGAGACGCGTCTGTCGGGCGGCGATATCGCGCTCGAAGGTCAGGTCGAAGACGGCGAGGAGTCGTACGCGCCAATCGCCTATCTGGCCGACTCGCATAGTGAGCCGACTGCCGTGCTGGCTTCGCGTCAGCGCGACCGGCTGCAAAGCGACGGCATCGCAAGCGCGCTCGACGCGCTCGATCCGCGCAGCCGCCGCATCATCGAAGCGCGCTGGCTGAAGGTGGCCGACGATGGCTCGGGCGGCTCGACGTTGCACGAGCTGGCCGACGAGTTCGGTGTCTCGGCCGAACGTATCCGCCAGATCGAAGCCAGCGCGATGAAGAAGATGCGCGGCGCGCTGACCGAATACGCGTAAAGCGTCGAAGCCATGCGCGCGTCAATTGTGTCCCGCCCATGACATAGGTTAAAACGACACGCGTTAATCGGTCGCGCCATTTAGCGACCATCGCGCTCAAGCCCCGCCCTCGCAAGACGGCGGGGCTTTTTCATTCTTTTCGCCCTTTCTTGCGTCCCCGCGGCCGCGCTTCGCGTCGGCCTATCCGCAAGCCGGCCTGTCGAGGCCGGTAAGCGTTTCTTGACGTATCGCAAGTCCGGTAGCAATACTGCATAGACGCGGCAAGTTTCGCGACGTGTTGCCGCCTGGCTAAACCTGAGCGCGCGAGGTTCACCTCCTACAATCGGCATGCATTCGCCAGACTGCCAGACTGCCTGACGGCCAGGGCGGTCTGGATCCAGCCGGACTCACCGGCGTGAAGTCGTCTTCGACCGATCATGACCATAGCCCTGAATCGCAGCAGCACCGTCCGGTCGCGCTTGCGCGGCCGGTTCACCAGGTGGGTGCGCGGTCCAACGCTGGCGCGCGATATCGCCATCATCCTCGCCATCAAGTTCGTGCTACTGATGGCGCTCAAGTACACATTCTTCAATCATCCACAGGCGCAGCACATGATGCTGCCGCCTGAGCAGGTCGCGCAGGCGCTGCTGTCGGTGCCCGCCCCGCATCCGTCTCGAGGTGATCAACATGCCCGTTAGCGAAGTCGTAGAACTGTCGCGGTTCCAGTTCGCCATCACGGCGCTTTATCACTTTCTGTTCGTGCCGCTCACGCTCGGTCTCGCCTGGTTGCTCGTCATCATGGAATCGGTCTACGTGATGACCGGCAAGCAGATCTACAAGGACATGACGCAGTTCTGGGGCAAGCTGTTCGGCATCAACTTTGCAATGGGCGTCGCGACCGGCCTCACGCTCGAGTTTCAGTTCGGCACCAACTGGGCTTATTACTCGCATTACGTCGGCGACATTTTCGGCGTGCCGCTCGCCGTCGAAGGGCTGATGGCGTTCTTCCTCGAATCGACGTTCGTCGGTCTGTTCTTTTTCGGCTGGAACAGATTGTCAAAAATCCAGCATCTGATCGTCACGTTCTGTGTCGCGCTCGGTTCGAACCTGTCGGCGCTGTGGATTCTGATTGCCAACGGCTGGATGAACAATCCGGTCGGCGCGAAGTTCAACTATCAGACGATGCGCATGGAGCTCGACAGCATCGGCTCGGTGATCTTCAACCCGGTTGCACAGGTCAAGTTCGTGCACACGGTATCAGCTGGATACGTGACCGCGGCGATGTTCGTACTCGGCGTGTCGTCGTGGTATCTGTTGAAGCGCCGCGACACCGAGTTCGCGCTGCGCTCGTTCGCGATCGCCGCCGGCTTCGGCCTCGCGTCGGCGCTGTGCGTGATCGTGCTGGGCGACGAATCCGGCTATCGCACCGGTGAAGTCCAGCAGATCAAGCTCGCCGCGATCGAATCCGAATGGGAGACCGCGCCCGCGCCGGCACCGTTCACGATATTTGGCATCCCCAATCAGAAAGAGCAACGCACCGACTATGCGATCCGTGTGCCGTACGCGCTCGGCATTATCGCGACCCGCTCGCTCGACGAACCCGTGGTCGGCCTGCGCGACCTGATCGCCCGAAACGAAGGTCGCATCAAGGACGGCATGCTCGCCTATTCGGCGTTGCAGCGGTTAAAGGGCGGCGACTCCAGCGACGAGGAGCATGCGGAGTTCGACAAGTACAAGGACGATCTCGGCTACGCCCTGCTGCTCAAGCGGTTCACGCCGAACGTCATCGACGCGACGCCAGACCAGATCGCCGCGGCGGCAAGAAGCACGGTTCCGCCGGTGTTGCCAGTGTTCTTCTCGTTCCGCATGATGGTCGGCCTTGGCCTGCTGTTCCTCGCGACCTTCGTGCTCGCCTTCTGGTTCTGCGCGCAGCGCACGTTGCTGCTCGAAAGGCGCCGCTGGTTTCTGCGCTGGGCGGTCATCGCGATTCCGCTGCCGTGGCTCGCCGCCGAGCTCGGCTGGATCGTCGCGGAAATGGGCCGCCAGCCGTGGAGCATCGCGGGCATTCTGCCGACCAACCTGGCCGCGTCGACGCTGACGCCGCGCGATCTGTATCTGAGCATCGGCGGCTTCGTGCTGTTCTACACGGGGCTGTTCGTCATCGAGATCATGCTGATGTTCAAGTACGCGCGGCTCGGCCCTTCGTCGCTGCATACGGGCCGCTATCACCACGAGATCGGACAGCCGGTGACGCAGCCACTGTCGAACACGGCCGCATGATGCACCGCTGCACCGCCCCGGAGGAGAAACCCATATGGACTACGCAGTTCTCAGACTGATCTGGTGGGTGTTGATAGGTGTACTGCTGATCGTCTTCGCGCTCACCGACGGCTTCGACATGGGCGCGGCGATCCTGCTGCCGTTCATCGCCAACACTGACTCCGAGCGACGCATCGTCGTGAACACGGTCGGCGCGACGTGGGAAGGCAACCAGGTCTGGCTCGTGACCGCGGCCGCCGCGATGTTCGCCGCGTGGCCGCTCGCCTACGCGGCATCCTTCTCGGGATTCTACTTCGCGATGCTGCTCGTGCTGTTCGCGCTGTTCTTCCGTCCGGTCGGCTTCGACTATCGCGGCAAGCGCGAGGATCCGCGCTGGCGCAACGCGTGGGACTGGGGCCTCTTTATCGGCGGCTTCGTGCCGGCGCTGGTGTTCGGTGTCGCGTTCGGCAATCTGCTGCAAGGCGTGCCGTTTTCGTTCGATACCGATCTGCGCGTCACCTATCACGGCAGCTTCTTCGGCCTGCTCAATCCGTTTGCGCTGCTGACGGGACTCGTCAGCGTGTCGATGCTGGCCGCGCACGGCGCCGCGTTCGTCAAGTGGAAGACCGATGGGGTGGTTCACGAGCGCGCGTCGACGGCGCTGCGGCTCGCGGCGCTGTGCACGGTGGTGCTGTTTCTCGTCGCGGGCGCGCTCGTCGCGACGATGATCGGCGGCTATCAGATCGTCGACGCGCCGCCGCTCGACGCCGTCTCCAATCCGTTGATGAAGACCGTGATCGGCGCGCCGGGTTTGTGGCTGAACAACTACGCGCTCTACCCGTGGATGGCGATTGCGCCGCTCGCGGGTCTCCTCGGCGGGGTGCTCGCGGTGCTGCTCGCGCGTTCGCGCTTCGAGGCGACGGCGTTTCTGTCGACGTCGTTGATGATCGTCGGCTTGATCTTGACCGCGGGCTTCTCGATGTTCCCGTTCATCATGCCATCGTCACTCGACGGCCGCAGCAGCCTGACCATGTGGGATTCCACGTCGAGCCGCATGACGCTCGAGATCATGCTGTTCGTCGTCATCGTGTTCCTGCCGATCATCCTGCTCTATACGGGCTGGGTGTATCGCGTGATGCGCGGCAAGGTGACCGCCGCGGCGATCAAGGAAAACCACCATTCGATGTATTGACCGGCACGACGCTGCAACAGAAAACAGGAGTTGGCGATGTGGTATTTCAGCCGGATTCTCGACGTTGGCGTCGCGCTGGCGTTCGGTGTCATCAATGTGATGTGGCTCGAATCGCGCGAGGCGGCGCGCTCGGCAAAGCGGGGGACTCGCTAGGCGCCACGCTCTGGTCGTCAACGCGAAAGCGGCACCTTGGGACCAGGTGCCGCTTTTTTATTGGCGTGCTGCGATCGCCGTGCAACTCAACAGCGCTCGACAGCCATCAACCGATCACGCCGGCACCGGCGCCGCGCCCGCGCTGTCGCCTTGCGACGACAGGCGCTCGGCCAGCTTCTGCGCATAGCGCTGCGCGGCCTCGCCGACGACGATATGGAACGTGTCGGTCGACACCCACGCGGTATCGAGCGTCGCGAGGCGCTGACGATCGACCGCCGACGGATCGCGCACGACTACCCGCAGACGCGTCGCCGCCACCGCATCGAGCGATACCACGTTGCCCGCGCCGCCGAGCACGGCGAGCCAGCGCAGCGGATCGGGATCGAGCGGACCGCCTTGCGCGTCATCGGCGTGCCCAGCGTTTCGCGCGACCGGCGCGGCAGCGGTAGCCGCTGCGGCAGCAGCCGGCGCCGATACAGCAGCACCCGCCACCTTCACCGCGTCGCCCTGACCCTGCGCGATCGCCGTACGCATCTCATCGGCGATGATGTCCGCCTCCGGTCCGATGATCACCTGCACGTTGTTCGTGCCGCGCTTGAGCACACCGCGCGCACCGATCGACTTCAGTTCGCTTTCGGAGACCTTGTCCGTATCGACGACAGACAGACGCAGACGCGTCGTGCACGCATCCACGACCGACAGATTCGCCGCGCCACCGAGCGCCGCGATATAGCGCTGCGCACGCGGCACGGCCGCACCAGCCGCCGGCGCGACGAAACCGCCCGCCGCGAACGACTCGACCTGCTCGTCGGCAGCGGCGGGCTCACGGCCCGGCGTCGCCATGTTGAACTTACGGATGAAGAAGCGGAACAGACCGTAGTACACGACCGAGTACACGATGCCGAGCGGAATCGCCCACCAGCCCTTCGTCGACAGACCGAAGTTCAGCACGTAGTCGATGAAGCCCGCCGAGAACGTGAAGCCGAGGTGAATCCCGAGCGCCGAGCAGATCGCGAGCGACAGCCCCGTCAGCAGCGCGTGGATCGCATACAGCACCGGCGCGAGGAACATGAAGCTGAACTCGATCGGCTCGGTCACACCGGTCAGAAACGACGTGAGCGCCATCGAGAACAGCAGGCCGAACACCATCGCGCGACGCTCTTTCGGCGCCTCGTGATACATCGCGAGACATGCGGCCGGCAGGCCGAACATCATCACCGGGAAGAAGCCGGTCATGAAGGTGCCCGCGGTCGGATCGCCAGCGAAGAAGCGGTGCAGGTCGCCCGTGACGGGCGCACCGCCCGCCGGCGTGAAGGAGCCGAACACGAACCACGTCAGCGAGTTGAGGATGTGATGCAGGCCCGTGACGAGCAGCAGCCGGTTCAGCACGCCGAACACGAAGGCGCCGAGCGCGCCGGCGGTCGTGAGCCAGTGGCCGGCCACGTCGATCGCGTTCTGCACCGGCTCCCACACATGCCCGAATACGATGCCTAGCACCACGCAGACCACCCCTGTCACGATCGGCACGAAGCGTTTGCCGCCGAAGAACGCCAGGTAGTCGGGCAGCTTGATGTCCTTGTAGCGGTTGTACAGCAGCCCCGCGACGATGCCCGCGATGATCCCCGACAGCACGCCCATGTTGAGCTTGTCGTTGATGTCCTTCATCACCGCGATCTGCACCAGATAGCCGATCGCGCCAGCCAGACCCGCGACGCCGTTGTTGTCTTTCGCGAAGCCGACCGCCACGCCGATCGCGAACAGGAGCGGCAGGTTGTCGAAGATCGCGCCGCCCGCATCGGCGATCATCTTGATGTTGAACACGTCGGGCTGGCCGAGCCGCAGCAACAGGCCGGCCACCGGTAGCACCGCGATCGGCAGCATCAGCGCGCGTCCCAGGCGCTGAATCTTCAGAAACGGACTTCCATCCATCGGTATCTCCAATTTTGTCTCGTAGGGGTAGGTCTTGGTTGAGTGGTGCAGCTATACGGAGACTCGCGCCGCGCGTGAAGGCAGACGTGCTGCCGGGCGCACGGCGTGCGGGTTCTCAAATTCGTTAGTGTTTCAATCGAGGGGCCACGTGGCGCGGCTTGCGGCTCTGACCGCCTGCGCCGAGTCGAGCGCTAGCGCATCGCGGGCGCGCTGGCGACACAGCTGATAGTCGAGCGTGCGCACGCGTGCCTTGATGCCCGGCACGGAGACCGGATCGACCGACAGCTCGGTCACACCGAGGCCCACCAGCAGCGGCATCGCGAGCGGGTCGCCGGCGAGCGCGCCGCACACGCCGACCCATTTGCCGTGCTTCGCGGCACCTTCGACGGTCGCCGCGATCAGGCGCAGCACCGCCGGATGCAGGCCGTCCGCCTGCGCCGCCAGATCGGGCTGGCAGCGGTCCATCGCGAGCGTGTATTGGGTCAGGTCGTTGGTGCCGATCGACAGGAAATCGGCGTGCTGCGCGAGCTGATCGGCGAGCAATGCAGCCGACGGCACTTCGATCATCACGCCAACTTCGACCGGCTCCGTTCTACCCGCTTCGCGTGCAAGCTCGTCGATACGCTTGCGGATGCGGATCAGTTCGCCCGCATCGGTGACCATCGGCAGCAGGATGCGCACGGCGCCGACCGGACGCACCGCGAGCAGGCCACGCAGCTGGTCGTCAAGCAGATCGGGGCGCACCTGCGCGAGGCGCACGCCGCGCAGGCCGAGCGCGGGGTTCGGCTCGGGCGGCAGCGTCAGATAATCGACTTCCTTGTCCGCGCCGACGTCGAGCGTGCGGATGATCGCGGCGCGGCCGCGCAACGCATCGACGATCGCCTGATAGCTGTGGCGATGCTCGTCCGCGCTCGGCGCGGCCGGGCGGTGGATGAACAGCAGCTCGGTGCGCAGCAGGCCGACCGCGTCCGCGCCGTTGTCGACCGCGGCGTTCGCGTCGTCGAGTGTGGCGATGTTGGCGGCCACTTCGATCGCGCGGCCGTCGGAGGTCGCCGCTGCCTGCTGCGACGTGCGGCGATTCGCTTCGCGCACGTCGGCGAGGCGGCTGCGTTCGCGTCGCGCGCGTTCGACGTCGAGTTCGGTCGGCGCGAATTCGAGCCGGCCGGTGCTCGCGTTCACCACCACCTGAGTGCCCTCGGGTATCGCATGCAACGCGTCGCCGAGCGCGACCAGCGCCGGAATGCCCGCCTGACGCGCGAGAATCGCCGCGTGCGAGGTCGCGCCGCCGCGTGCCATCACGAGCGCGGTCACGCGCGTGCGATCGAGCGACGACAGATCCGACGGCGTGAATTCGTCGGCCGCGAGCACCGCCTCGTCCGGCAGCGTGCGAGCCGCGCTGCCCGTGTAGCCGAGCGCGCGCTGCACGCGCTTTTCGATGTCGCGCAGATCGGCGGCCCGCTCGGCGAGCAGTGCGTCCTCCACATTACTCAGGATGCCTGCTTGCGCGCGGATCGCTTCGCGCCACGCAAAACCGGCGCTCTTGCCGAAGCTGATCAGATCGCGCGCAGCGTCGAGCAGTGTCGGATCTTCGAGCAGCACGCGATGCACCGCGAAAATCCCCGCCTCGCCGACCGAGCCGCGTTGCGACGCATCGCGCACGATCGTGTCGAGATCGGCGTCGACGGTCGCGATCGCCTTGTCGAGCAGACGGCTTTCCGCCGCCGACGTGCCGCTCGCCTGCTCCGGCGGCTCGAGATCCGCGTCGTCCCAGCGCACCAGCTTGCCGAGCGCGATGCCCGGTGCCGCGCACACGCCCGCGAGCGTGTTCGGCGCGAGCGGCTCGCCCGCGGCGGGCGCCGCAACGACTGCCGCCGGTGCGGCCGCTGGCCGCGCCGCTTTCTGTTCGCGCTTCGGTTCGACCTCGCCGTGCGCTTCGCGCGTCAGTTCGTCAGCGATTGCATCGACCGCCGCCTGCGCGTGCGGACCGACGCCGAGCAACTCGACGCTTGCGCCTTCGCCGGCACCGAGTCCAAGCAGACCCACCACGCTTTCGATCGACGCCTTGCGCCCGTCGTAGCGCACCTCGACCCGTGCGTCGAAGCCGCGCGCCGCTTCGCGCGCCCGCGCCGCGGGCCGCGCATGCAGGCCGCCCGCGTGCGTCAGCGTGATCTGCCGGCGTGCTTCGTCCGTCACGTACGCGGCGCTCGCCTCGCGCACCGCGTCTTGGCTGACGCCCTCGCGCGCGCGCAGTACCAGCAGCGTCGTTTCGCCGGCCTTGACATGCCCGTTCGGCGCCCGCTCGATGACCTCGAACGCATCCGAATTCGCAATCGCGATCACCGAGACGAGGCTCGGCGCATTCAGCGCGATCTGGTCCAGATCGAACTCGATCAGCACGTCACCGGCGCGCACCGGCGCGCCCTGCTCGACCATCGGCGCAAAACCCTTGCCGTTCAGTCCGACGGTGTCGATACCGATATGCAGCAGAATCTGCGCGCCCTCGGCGCTCTCGAGCGTTACCGCGTGGCCGGTGCGCGCGAGATGCGTGACGACGCCGTCGCATGGCGCGACGAGCCGACCCTCGAGCGGATCGACGCCGATGCCGTCGCCGAACATGCCGCCCGAAAACACCGGGTCCGGCACCTTCGCGAGCGGCACGACCGGGCCGGTCAGCGGTGCAAGCAAAACAATGTGATTCTCGGAATGGCTCATCAGGTTGGACTTCTCGACACGTCGCATCGTCATTCTCGTCAGTGAGTTTCGGTGACTTTGTTGAGATGGCGAGGCGCGTCGGGATTGCGCCCGCGCGCGGCGGCAAGATCCGCGGCCATCACGTAAAAGGACAGGATGGCGGCGATCGGATCGAGCGCCGCGTGTGCGGTGGCGACGAGCGGCAGCGAGGCTTGCGCGACGTCATCGGGCGCCGCGAGCAGCACGCGCGCGCCGCGCGCGCTCATGTCGTGCGCGAGTTGCAGCAGACCCGCCTGCTCCGGGCCACGCGGCGCGAACACGAGCAGCGGATAGTCGCGGTCGATCAGCTCCATCGGACCATGACGCACTTCCGCGCTCGAAAACGCTTCGGCCTGGATGCCGGAAGTTTCCTTCAGCTTCAGCGCGGCTTCCTGCGCGATCGCGAGGCCAAGACCGCGGCCAATCACGATCATCCGTTCGATACCGCGCAACTCGTTCACGGCCATCGACCAGTCGAGCCGGCCCGCGCGTTCCAGCGCGTCGGGCAGCGTGTTCAGTCCATCGAGCAACTCGGCGTCGTTCTGCCAATGCGCAACCAGCTGCGCGGAGATCGACAGCATGGCGATATAGCTCTTGGTCGCCGCGACGCTCAGCTCGGGACCGGCTACGAGCGGCAGATGCCATTCGCACGCGTCGGCGAGCGGCGAGCTCGGTGCGTTCACGGCGGCGACCGTCAATGCGCCGGCCGCGCGCAACGCGTTCATCGTGCCGACGAGGTCGGGGCTCTTGCCCGATTGCGAAAACGCGAGCGCAAGCTGGTCGCGCACCTGCAGCGGCGCCTGCTGCAGCGTCGCGACCGACATCGGCAGCGACGCGACCGGCACGCCGAGGCGGCTCATCGTCAGGGATGCAAAGTAGCTGGCGGCATGGTCCGAGCTGCCGCGCGCGACGGTCAGCGCGACATGGCGCGGCTGCTGCGCGAGCTTCGCGGCGAGCGCCGCGACGCGCGAGGTGTCCTTGAGCTGCTCGGCTACTGTTGCGGCGGACGCGAGCGCTTCCTTAAGCATATTCGACAATGGCTTCTCCTTCGACGTAGGTCGCGCTCAGCGCCAGCTCGCGGTCGAATACGACCACGTCGGCCCACGCACCGCGCGCGATGCGGCCGCGGTCCTCGATGCCGAGATAGTCGGCGGCGTAGCGTGACAAACGGTGGGATACATCGGCGATGGGCAGGCCGATCGAGACGAGATTGCGCAGCGCCTGATCCATCGTCAGCGTGCTGCCCGCGAGCGTGCCGTCGGCCAGACGTACGCCGCCGAGGCACTTGGTTACGTGCTGGCTGCCGAGGCGGTATTCGCCGTCGGGCATGCCGGTAGCAGACGTGCTGTCCGTCACCACATACAGGCGCGGAATCGCGCGCAGCGCGGTGCGGATCGCCCCCGGATGCACGTGCAGCAGGTCGGGAATGATTTCGGCGTATTCGGCGTGCGCAAGCGCAGCGCCGACGAGGCCAGGGTTGCGGTGATGCAGCGGCGACATCGCGTTGAACAGATGCGTGAAGCCGCACGCGCCGTGCTTGAGCGCGGCGACCGCGTCGTCGTAGGTGCCGAGCGAATGGCCGAGCTGCACGCGTACGCCGCGCGCCGCCATCTCGGAGATGATCTCCATGTGGCCGGCGATCTCGGGCGCCAGCGTGACGACGCGGATCGGCGCGATCGACAGATACCTGAGCACCTCGTCCAACACCGCCGATACCGCCGCGTCGGGCTGCGCGCCGAGCTTGCCGGGGTTGATGTACGGTCCTTCCAGATGCACGCCGAGCACGCGCGCGCAACCCGGCGTGCGCACCCGCGTGACGTTGCCGAGCCCGGCGACGACGTTCATCAGCTCGTCGCGCGGCGCGGTCATGGTCGTTGCGAGCAGGCTCGTGGTGCCGTAGCGCGCATGCGTGCGGGTGATCGTTTCGATCGCGTCGCCAGCTTCCATCACGTCGGCGCCGCCGCCGCCATGCACGTGCAGATCGATGAAGCCGGGCAGGATGTACGGTGCGTCGTTCGTCGTCGGATCGACGCGCTCGCCTGACAGTGTCGTGATGCGGCCGTTTTCGTATTCGAGCGTGCCGTGGATCCACCCTTCGGTGGTGAGTATGTTTCCGGTCAGCATGAGTCTCTCTGGTGCGTGATACGTATGCGGCAAATGGCGTCCGCCGGACTTGCGGCCTGCGAGGGCCGCGCAGCTCAGGTGCGCAATTCGGCGACGAAGTCGTAGTAGTCGTCGCGGCAATAGGTGTCGGTCAGCTCGATCGCGCGTTGATCCGCGCTGTAGCCGATCCGGGTGATGACCAGCAGCGCGGTGCGTGGTTCGATGTCCATCAGCGCGGCGATTTCGCTCGACGCGTTGACCGCGCGGAAGTGCTGCAACGCGCGCACGACCGCCGCGCCGCGCTGCTCGAGATAGCTGTACAGCGAGTCGCCGATCACGAGCGGATCAGGCACGATCGCGACCGGCAGCGCCGAATGTTCGACCGCCATCACGATGCCGTCCGCGCGCCGCAGCCGCCGCAGGCTCGTGACGGCCGCGCCGGGTGACAAGCCGAGGCGCAGCAGCTCGTCGCGATTGGCGGCGCGCACGTCGCGTTCGAGCCAGACCGAATCGGGCCGGAAACCGCGCTGCTGCATCTTCTTCGTGAAGCCGGTGAGACGCGACAGCGGATCTTCGACGCGCGGCGTGATGAAGCTGCCCGCGCCGCGCGAGCGCCGGATCAGCCCCTGCTCGACCAGCAGTTCGATCGCCTTGCGCGCGGTGACGCGCGACACGCCGATCGCGTCGGACAGCGTACGCTCGGAAGGCAGCGCCTCGCCGGCCGACCAGACGCCGCAATGGATCGCCGTCGCCAGGTTGCGCGCGAGCTGCAGGTAGAGCGGCGTGACGTTGCGCACGTCAGGCATCAATGCGGACCAGCGAGTTTCCATGGGGCTCCAAGGACGCCGTGAGCAGTACAGCCCGGAAAATTGAGAGCCCATTATATAACCAACATAATACCAGTCAACGGACTGGTTCCATGCCGGTCCGGATCGCCGGAAAGCCTTGCTGAGTGGGGATCACAGCGGGATTCAAGGGCTCCGTCGGAGCGATTTGCAGACCAGGGACTTTCCCGCATCGCACGCATTTGACGATACCAGCGAGTCGTTATCGGCTCCTGGTGGTATCAACAGCCCAAATAATCAATACCTATTTAATACCAGTTGGTGTCTCGCGGCGGTGGAGTGGCTTTGTAAATAAGGGTCGTGCCGATATAGTGCGCTGTACCGACCATAAAAAGTCCCGGGGAGCCGCCCTTGACAGATTCCGAGGCGCTGCGGCGCGCTCAGGCCGTCCGCCATTTCAATCGCTTCTATACCCAATGCATCGGTGCCCTGCACGAGCATCTGGCTCGAAGCGAGTTCTCGCTGACGGAAGTGCGCGTGCTGCACGAGCTATCGCGCGCCCGCGCGCAGACCGCGTCGGTGCTCGGGCGCGCGCTCGGGCTCGATAGCGGCTATCTGAGCCGCCTGCTGACCAGTTTCGAGCGACGCGAGCTGATCACGCGCCGTCCGTCCGACACCGACGCACGCCAGTCGCTGATCGCGCTCACCGAGCACGGCCACGCGATCTACGCGCCGCTCGACGCCGCCGCCATCCATGAAGCACTCGGCCTGCTCGACAGACTCAGCGCGCTATCGCAGGAGCAGTTGATCGGCGCGATGAAGCTGATCGAGCGCCTGCTCGGCGACAAGCCGAAGCACGAGCTCGTGGTGCTGCGTCAGCCGCGCGCCGGCGAATGTGGCTGGCTCGTGCATCGTCAGGCGCAGTGGTTCGCCGCGCAGTACGGCTGGGATCACACGTTCGAGGGCTTGCTCGCGCGCGTCGTCGCCGAGTACGCGCAGCGCAACGATCCGCTGCGCGAGAAGTGCTGGATCGCCGAACAGGAGGGTCTGGTGGTCGGCTCGGTTTGCCTCGTCGGGGTCTCGACGACGGTCGCGGGCGTGCGCCTGCTGTGGGTCGAACCGGACGTGCGGAAGCTCGGCATCGGCGCGCAGTTGCTCAGCGAATGCGTGCGCTTCGCGCGGCGCGCGGGCTACACGAAGCTCACGCTGACCACCGCGAGCGCATTGGCGGAGCCACGGCGGCTTTGCGAGCGCGCTGGGTTCGAGTTGGCCGGCAGCGCGGCGCAGCGCCGCTTCGGCCAGGATCTGACGATCGAAAGATGGGAGCTGGAACTATAAAAAAAGCACGCGCCTGTACGGCGCGTGCCTTTCCTGATGCCATGCGGCTGCGCTTGCGATCGCGCTGAACGCGTCGCTTAGAACGACGGCACCATCGAACCCTTGAACTGCGTCTTGATGGACTGGCGCACGTCTTCCGACTGATATGCCGCGACCAGCTTCTTCACCCATGGCTGATCCTTGTCCTTCGCGCGCACGGCGATCAGGTTCGCGTACGGGCTGTGGATGTCTTCGAGCGCGATCGCGTCCTTGGTCGGCTGCAGGCCGGCGGCCAGCGCGAAGTTCGTATTGATGACGGCGGCGTCGACGTCGGCGAGCGAACGCGGCAGTTGCGCGGCGTCGAGCTCGACGAACCTGATCTTCTTCGGATTGTCGACGACATCGAGCGGCGTCGCGTTGTTGCCGCCCGTGGCCGCGCCGGCCTTCAGCTTGATCAGCCCTTGCGCCTGCAGCAACAGCAGTGCGCGATTTTCGTTCGACGGATCGTTCGGCACCGCGACCTTCGCGCCCTGCGGCAGGTCCTTCAACGACTTCAGCTTCTTCGAGTACGCGCCGAGCGGCGAGATGTACGTGAGGCCCGCGTTGACGAGCTTGTAGCCGCGCTGCTTGATCTGGCTATCGAGGTACGGCTGGTGCTGGAAGCTGTTGGCGTCGAGGTCGCCCGCGTCGAGCGCGGCGTTCGGCTGAATGTAGTCGTTGAACTCGACGACCTTCACGTTCAGGCCTTCGCGCTTCGCGACCCTGGTGACGACTTCCCAGATCTGCGCGTCCGAGCCGCCGATCGTGCCGACCTTGATGACCTTGTCGTCGGCGTGCGCGCCGAAGCTGGTCAGGATCGCCGCCCCGGCGACGACTGCGGTGAGGGCTTTGAGGATATTTCTGCGCTGCATGTGATTCTCGCTGTTGCGGTTCGACGTTTGAGTCGATGACTCCGATCGATGTCGGAGTCGGATGAAATGGGCGGCGCTCCGGTTCGTGCTGGCGCGCCGTCGGCCAAGCCCAAAATTGTTTCATATGGGCGGCAAGTTGGGAAATACCCTTACCGCATATGGTTATGCGGAGCACAAGCGCAATGGCCAGCGCAACGCAAAACCCGCGGCTGACCGATAATCCAGAGCCGTAGCCGCGCACGGCCCACTCACCCGCCCTTGAGAACGACCATGTACGTGATCAACCTGATCTACACCGCCCCGCTTGATCGTATCGACGACGCGCTCGACGCGCATCGCGCGTTTCTCGCCGAGCAGTTCGACGCGGGCATCTTCGTCGCGGCCGGGCCGAAAGTGCCGCGCGACGGCGGCATCATCCTCGCGGTTCGTATCGAGCGCGACAGGCTGGATCGCATTCTCGCGAGCGATCCGTTCGCCCTGCAACAGCTCGCGCGCTACGAGGTGACGGAGTTCAAGACGACGCGTCTCGCGCCGGGGCTGAATTTGCCGATTCCGGTCTGAGCGCGAGTTGCGAAGAGGGGAGGGATGCGGGGAGGCGTGAGCGGCGCCGCTTTAAAAAGCCGCCTGCGATGCGCGTCAATCAAGCAGCAGCTTGATGTCATGGACCCATGGTGTCGCGCCTTGGCCATCGCGCGCGAACAGACGCAGCTTGCCGTCCGTGTCGAACACATAGCTCGCGGCCGTGTGGTCCATCGTGTAGCTGTCGGGTGTCTTGCCCGGGACCTTCGCGTAGTACACGCGGAAGTCTTTCGCGACCTTCGCGAGCTGTTCTTCGCTGGCGGGACGCAAGCCCACGAAGCTCGGATTGAACGCCGGCACGTATTGCGCGAGCAACTGCGGCGTATCGCGCTCGGGGTCGACGGTGACGAACAGCACCTGCACGCGCTTCGCGTCCTCCGGACCGAGTTGCTGCAACGCCTGTGACAGCTCGGCCATCGTCGTCGGGCAGACGTCCGGGCAATGCGTATAGCCGAAGAACAGCACGACGACCTTGCCTTTGTAGTCGGCAAGCGTGCGGATCTTGCCGGACGTGTCGGGCAACGAGAAATCGCCGGCGAATTGCGTATTGCCGGTGATGTCGAGATTCGTAAAAGCCGGCGGCTGCTTGCCGCAACCCGTCATCAGCAATGTGCCGCCGAGCGCGCAAGCCATCACAGCGGCGCGCGCGATGCGCGCAAAGCGATTGTTGAGCATGGTGTTACGCGCCTATCACGACGCGCGAGTAGTGGTCGATCAGCAGCGCGGCGAACAGCAGCGACAGATAGACGATCGAATAACGGAAGGTTTTGCGCGCGAGCTCGTCCGAGTACTCCCGGTAGATCTTCCACGCATAAGCGAGAAACACGGCACCGAGCAGCACCGCCGACGCGAGATACACGACGCCGCTCATGCCGGAGATGAACGGCATCAGCGTGACCGCGAACAGGATGACCGTGTAGAGAAGGATATGCAGGCGCGTGTACTTTTCGCCGTGCGTGTTCGGCAGCATCGGCAGGCCGGCGTTTTCGTAGTCCTTGCGGCGATACAGCGCGAGCGACCAGAAATGCGGCGGTGTCCACACGAAGATGATCAGCACGAGGATCCACGCGTCGCCGGGCACGTGGCCCGTTACCGCGGCCCAGCCGAGCGCGGGCGGCATCGCGCCCGACGCGCCGCCGATCACGATGTTCTGCGGCGTGACTGGCTTCAGCAGCAGCGTATAGATGACCGCATAACCGACGAACGTGGCGAGCGTGAGCCACATGGTCAGCGCATTGGCGAACGTGTACAGCGTCCACATGCCGAGGCCGCCGAGCACGGCCGAGAACAGCAGGATCTGCGGGGTGGTGATTTCGCCGCGCGCGGACGGACGCCACGACGTGCGGCGCATTTTGGCGTCGATCTGCTGCTCGACGAGGCAGTTGATCGCGAACGCGGCGCCGGCCAGCAGCCAGATGCCGACCGTGCCGCCGATCAGTACGGTCCATGGCACCATGCCCGGCGTCGACAGGAACATGCCGATGACCGCGCAGAACACCGCAAGCTGCGTAACACGCGGCTTGGTCAGTGCGAGATATTGGGAGACCCGGCTGCCGGGCGTTCGGGAGAGTGTTGTGCTGTCCATGTGAGTCACGCTGGCGCGGCTTCGCGCGCAGGGAGCGCGGCGCGGCCGGGACGGCTATAAGCGACCCGAAAGTTTAACATAACGAGCAGCAGCAGCAGGATCGCGGCCCCGCCGTTATGGGCGACCGCAATCGGTAACGGCCATTGCAGCACGATGTTCGACAAGCCGGTGACGAACTGGATCAGCACCACCAGCAGCACGCCGTTGGCGGGTCGCCGCAGTGACTCGAAGCGGCGCATCTTCAACGCGAACCACACCAGATAGGCGATCACAGCGAACGCGAACGTGCGATGCGTCCAGTGAATCGCGACCAGCGCATCCTGCGTGATCACGTCGCCGTCGCCGGTCATGCCAAGCGCGCGCCACAGGTGGAAGCCGTGCGCGAAGTCCATCGGCGGAATCCATTGGCCGTTGCAGGTCGGGAAGTCGGTGCACGCGAGCACCGCGTAGTTCGTGCTGACCCAGCCACCGAGCGCAATTTGCAGTACCAGCAGCGCGAGACCCGCGAGCGCGGCCACGCGCCAGCGCGCGGCCTCGGGCTCGTAGGCCGGCAGCGGCGTCAGGCGCGCCGCGAGCCAGCCGAGCGTGCCGAGCAGCGCCAGGCCGAGCAGCAGATGCGTGGTCACGATGATCGGCTGCAGCCTCATGGTCACGGTCCACGCGCCGAACACGCCCTGCACGACGATCAGCAGCAGCAGCGAAGTCGGCCACCACGGCGACACATGCAGCGGACGACGCTTGATACGCGCCGTCCAGGCAATGATCGTCTGCGCGATGATCAGCACGCCGATCGCCATCGCGAAGTAGCGATGGATCATTTCGATCCACGCCTTCGTCATGCTGACGGGGCCGCTCGGCATCGCCTGATAGGCCGCGGAGATCGCCGCGTGCGCGATGAACGGCGACGACGTGCCGTAGCAGCCGGGCCAATCCGGGCAGCCGAGGCCCGAATCGGTGAGGCGCGTGAAGCCGCCGAACATCACGAGATCGAGCGTCAGGAAGGTGGTGAGCCAGACCAGCTTGCGGAATTTGTTGTCGTCGGCCTTGACCCACACGTAGGACAACGGCAGCAACGCGATACACAAGCCGATCAGGCCCAGTTGCAATACGAACATCTCATTTACCCAGGTTGCGGCGTCAGCCGATGGTCGACCATTTGAGCAGCTTGGTCAGGTCGCCTTTGATCTTGCTCGGGTTCGCGTCTTTCGGAAAACGCATCATCAGATTGCCGTTCGGATCGACCAGGTAGATGTGGTCGGTGATCCGCGTGCCGGTGTCGGCGGGCAGCCACGCGGCGACCTGCGCCGGATCGGCGATCAGCATGTCGGTGTTGGGGTAGGCGGTTTGTATCACGTCCGCGACCTTGTCTGCATCGGTGCGCAGCCACACTTCCATGACGCGCTCGCGTTCCGGGCCCTGAGCTGCGCGGATTTGTCGCATGAAGTAGAGCTTCGTCACGCAGGCTTGGTCGCACGCGCTGTTGTCCACCGAGATCATGAGCCAGCGGCCATGCAGCGAGGCGAGCTTCAGCGGCTTGCCGTCCGCGCCGGTGACCATGAGCGAGTCCGGGATCGGCCGTTGCGGCTCGATCAGCGCGCCGTAGTTCGTGCTGCCGCCGGTCGGCTTCACGACGAAGTACATGAAGTACGAGATCGCGATCGGCGCCGCGCAGATCACCGCGAGCAGCAGCAGCACCCAGCGGCCGCGCCGCCACGAGCCCGGGCCGTTCGGTTGGCCGGGCATCGCTTTGGCCGCGGCGGGTTTGCCGCTGGATTTGCCAGCTTCCGGCGAACGGGGAGTTTGAGTCGACACTACAGAACCTCTTTCAATGTTTGGACGGCGGCGAGCCGTGCCTTGCGTTCCTCACGCGCCCGGCACGTGCTCTTTTTTGCCCGCGCGGCGCGCCGCATACAGACCGAAGGCGAGCGCGGCGGCGGCCATGCCCCACCACTGCAGCATGTAGCCGTAGTTGCGCTCGACGCCGGTGGTCGGTGCGGGCCAGTCGCGCACCAGGCCGTCGCCGGCATCGCCGGTCTGCTGGATCACGAACGATTGCAGCGGCAGCCCGGTCTCCGCGGCGTACGAGCCGACGTCGAGATTCTGCCGGATCAGGTGATGCGCGACCGATCCACCCTCGCCGAGCTCGAACGCGCGCGACGCGTCGGCACGCGCAATCCCTTCGATCTCGACCTCGCCCGGCGGCGTCGTGTACGGCGCGATGGTCTCGCGATTGCTCAGGTTGCGCGGCAGCCAGCCGCGATTGACGAGCACGTAACCGCCGTCGGCGAGTTTAAAAGGCATCACGACGTAAAAGCCCGGCTGATCGTTATACGGACGATTATCGAGGTACACGACCTTGTCCGTGACGAAACTGCCGCGCGCTTTCACGCGATGAAACTCGATGTCCTTCAGCGCGAGCGGCGTCGCGCTGACCGGCAACGCGGGCGCGTTCTCGAACTGCGTGATGCGCGCCTCGAGCGCTTCCTTCTGATGCGCGCGATCGCGCTGCCAGAAACCGAGCCGCATCGTCACGACGACGACCAGCAGGATCAGCAGCGCGGGAATCAGGCGAAACTTCATTGCGGGCGCTCCGGCATCGCGCTCAGGGCCGCCGGGAACCTGCGGCAGACGCCCGCTCGCGGTGCGATAATGAATGTCTTGCCACTGCGCTTTCCGGTTTCAGTTGGTTCCATGCACATTATCGTTCCCATCGCCTTTGCTCTCATCATCGCCAGCATGGTGTCGGCGCTGTATTTCATGATGCACGACAAAGGCAAGACCAAGCGGATGGTCTGGTCACTCGCCACGCGGGTGGGCCTGTCGATCTCGCTGTTCCTGTTCATCCTGTTCGCACACTGGATGGGCTGGATTCAGTCGACCGGGATTCCGTACGGGCGCTGACGCTCGCGGATAGGTCACCGCCGCATCCCTTCAGCGGCAAATTTTCCTCGCCGCCAAACAAAACGCCGCCCTGAGAGGTCGAGGGCGGCGCTGCATTCATCCTTGCATACTGCTCGTGCGCGCCGCCTGAACGGCATTGCGCGCACGGATCTGGCCGCATTACAGCCAGTACACGACGACGTACAGACCGAGCCACACGACGTCGACGAAGTGCCAGTACCAGGCCGCGCCTTCGAACGCGAAGTGATGTTCCGGCGTGAAGTGGCCGCGGATCAGGCGCACCAACACGACGGCGAGCATCGTGCCGCCGAGGAACACGTGAAAGCCGTGGAAGCCGGTCAGCAGGAAGAACGTCGAACCGTAGATGCCCGAAGCCAGCGTGAGGTTCAGCTCGTTGTATGCGTGGAAGTATTCGAAGCCTTGCAGGAACAGGAAGCTCACGCCCAGCACGAGGGTCGCCGCGAGCCACGCCATCGCCTTCTTGCGATGGTTGTCGCGCAGCGCGTGGTGCGACACCGTCAGCGTCGCACCCGACGACAGCAGCAGCGCCGTGTTGATGGTCGGCACCGGCCACGGCTGCATCGACTTGTAGGTGCCCACGAGTTCGGCCGGGCCGTTGTTC
Source organism: Paraburkholderia sp. CI2 (assembly GCF_014201055.1). Lineage (NCBI taxonomy): Bacteria > Pseudomonadati > Pseudomonadota > Betaproteobacteria > Burkholderiales > Burkholderiaceae > Paraburkholderia > Paraburkholderia sp. CI2. The sequence continues at coordinate 21,407 of NZ_JACHDL010000007.1, read as the reverse complement.
GGCCACACCGCCGTGAAATCCGGCCAGATCAGTTTGTAGTCGAGGCTGCCGAGTTGATGCAGCGCGATTTCGCGGGCATAGAACAGCGCGCCGAAGAATGCGCCGAAGAACATCACTTCGGAGAATATGAACCAGCTCATGCTCCAGCGGTACGACCGGTCGACGTTCTTGCCGTACATGCCGCCTTCCGACTCGGCGATCGCATCGCCGAACCAATGCCACAGCGTAAAGAGCAGCCACAGCAGACCGATGAGCACGCCAAGCGGCGCCCAGGTATGGTCGTTGATCCAGGCCGCAAGCGATCCGAGCATGACCAGCAACCCCGTAGCGGCGCTGATCGGATGCCGCGACGGATGCGGTACGAAATAGTACGGGCTCTCGTTTTGACCGCTCATTCTTGATTCTCCACTTCAGTCCAGTTGTTCCGGAATCTCCGGCTGTATCTTCGGCGGCGCGTCGAAACCGCACCGCTTCTCTCGAATTCGTGGGCTCTTCTCTGCTGCTGCGCCCTGCTACCGCCTCAACCGACCACGAGGCGCACGACCAGAATCAGCACCCCGATCAGAACCGCCGCGCCGATCAGCGCCGCCACGATCACATGCAGCGGGTTCAGTTGCGTCGCGTCCGCCTCGAGATCGCGGCGCTTGCGCACGCCGAAAAACGACCAGAACACCGCGCGCATCGATTGACCGAAACTGCTCTTGCGCGGACTGCCGCCGTTATCGTTCATGTCGCTTCGTTTTCCTTCGTTCGTCCGCGGCTCGCGCCGTCAAATCTGCTTCAGGCCGGCTTTGCGGAAGTGGCTGCCGCGCTGGTCACTGCATCGTTCACTGCATTCACCTTCGGCGCCGCATCATCCGCGCTAGCCGCCGCCGGCGTGTTCAACTCGAAAAACGTGTACGACAGCGTGATCGTCTTCACGTCCTTCGGCAACTTCGGGTCGACGACGAACACCACCGGCATCCGCTTCGTCTCGTTCGCGTTCAACGTCTGCTGCGTGAAGCAGAAACACTCGATCTTCCTGAAGTACTCGGTCGCCTGCTTCGGCGCGTAGCTCGGAATGGCCTGCGCACGGATCGTGCGCGACTGCTCGTTGCTGACGTCGTACATGACCGTCGTTACTTCGCCCGGATGCACGTCGAGACTGCGCTGCTCCGGCTTGAAACCCAACAGGCCCCGCGCGTTCGCATCGAATTCGATCGAAATCGTGCGGCTCATGTCGACCTGCGTATTCTTCGCCTCGCGCGCTGAAACGTCGCGCTGCACGAGGTTGTTCACGCCGGTGATCTGGCAGATCGCGCGATACATCGGCACCAGCGCGAAACCGAAACCGAACATCATCAACGCGACGACGAACAGCTTGATCAGCATCGAACGGTTGAAAGAGCGATCGGCCTCGGCCGGCGGTTGCGTCGACATCTGAATCCTCAACAAACCTGCAAACAGACTGCGAAGGCGGCGTTAGCTGAACCAGCACTGCTTCAGAATCGCGCTCGCGAAAAACACCGCGGCGATCGCGAACATCACCAACCCTATCCGCCTGTTGCCCGCGCGAATCTGCTCCGGCGTACGTCTTTCCTGTGGATTGCGCGTCATGCTCGACTTTCTGAGTACGGTTCTTGACTGGCGAGGCCGCCGCGCGAAGCGTCCGAGTCCGGTGGCGGCATATCGCGCCGCCGGAACCCGGCACCTCGCCGGGATGGGCTTACTCGACGGTCGGCGGATGCTCGAACGTGTGGAACGGAGCCGGGCTCGGTACGGTCCACTCGAGGCCCGTTGCGCCGTCCCACGGCTTGTCGCCCGCTTCTACGAGCTCGCCACCGCCACGGTAGGCCGGCAGCGCCACTGCGAACAGGAAGTACACCTGTGACAGACCAAAGCCGAACGCGCCGATCGAGATCACCTGGTTCCAGTCGGTGAACTGCGCCGGGTAGTCGGCATAACGACGCGGCATGCCCGCGAGACCGACGAAGTGCATCGGCAGGAACGCGAGGTTGAAGAAGAACATCGACGCCCAGAAGTGGATCTTGCCGCGCGTTTCGTTGTACATCCAGCCGGTCCACTTCGGCGACCAGTAGTACCAGCCGGCGAACAGCGCGAACAGCGACCCCGCCACCAGCACGTAGTGGAAGTGCGCGACCACGAAATAAGTGCCGTGATACTGGATGTCGAGCGGCGCCATGGCGAGCATCAGACCCGACAGGCCACCGAACGTGAACACGATCAGGAAGCCGACCGCGAACAGCATCGGCGTTTCGAAGGACAGCGAACCGCGCCACATCGTCGCGACCCAGTTGAACACCTTCACGCCGGTCGGCACCGCGATCAGCATCGTCGCGTACATGAAGAACAGCTGGCCCGTGACCGGCATGCCGGTCACGAACATGTGGTGCGCCCAGACCATGAACGACAGGATCGCGATCGACGCGGTTGCGTACACCATCGAGCTATAGCCGAACAGCGGCTTGCGCGAAAACGCCGGGATCACCTGCGAGACGATCCCGAACGCCGGCAAGATCATGATGTACACCTCGGGGTGCCCGAAGAACCAGAAGATGTGCTGGTACATGACCGGGTCGCCGCCGCCTGCCGCATTGAAGAACGACGTGCCGAAGTGACGGTCGAACAGCACCATCGTGATCGCGCCCGCCAGAACTGGCATCACGGCGATCAGCAGGTACGCGGTGATCAGCCAGGTCCAGACGAACATCGGCATCTTCATCAGCGTGAGGCCGGGTGCGCGCATGTTCAGGATCGTCACGACGATGTTGATACCGCCCATGATCGACGACGCACCCATCAGGTGGATCGCGAAAATCGCGAAGTCCATGCCCGGGCCCATCTGCGTGGAGAGCGGCGCGTACAGCGTCCAGCCCGCGGCGGTCGCGCCGCCCGGTGCGAAGAACGAGCCGACCAGCAGGACGGCCGCGACCGGCAGCAGCCAGAAGCTGAAGTTGTTCATCCGCGCGAAAGCCATGTCCGATGCGCCGATCTGCAGCGGCACCATCCAGTTCGCGAAGCCGACGAACGCCGGCATGATCGCGCCGAACACCATGATCAGCCCGTGCATGGTGGTCAACTGGTTGAAGAACTCGGGACGCATGATCTGCAGACCCGGCTCGAACAGTTCGGCACGGATCATCAGCGCCATCACGCCCCCGGACAGGAACATGGTGAACGAGAAGATCAGGTACAGCGTACCGATGTCCTTGTGGTTGGTTGCGAACAGCCAACGGCGCCAGCCATGCGGCGTTTCGTGGGCATGGTCGCCGTGCACGTGCTCGTGGCCCGCAACTACATCGTGTCCGATGCTAGACATGACAATCTCCTAAAGCGAATTCTGCGGTGCTGACCATGAATACGTCAGGCTGCCGGGCTGATCTGAACGCGCCGGGCTTCCTTCGCGTCGGTGCCGCCGGTGATCGTTTCCGGCTTCTTCAAAATAATATGATCGTCGGCAATGCCGGCTGCTTTCAGCGCGTCGCGAACGGCTTCGGCACGACTCTTCGCGAGCTTCGCGTTGACGTCGGCGGAGCCGGTTGCGTCGGTGAAGCCCGACAGCGTGAATTTCGCGTCCGGATGCGCCTTCGCGTAGGCCGCGGCCGCGTCGACCGCCGCTTTCGCGTCGGCCGGCAGCGTGCTCTTGCCGGTCTCGAAGTAGATGCTCGCCGGCAGCGCGGCCTCTGCGTTGTTCGAAGCAGCCGCGCCAGCCTCGTTGCCCGATGCGGCCGGTGCGGACGCCGCTTCTGCGCCCGACGCTGCTTCCGCGCCCGATGCCGCAACGGCGCCGCTCGCGGCAGCACCGGCGTTGGCCAGATGATCGCCGCCTTCCGGCAGCTTGCCGTTGCGCGCGTCGGCGACCTGCTTCGGCTGCAGGATGTCGCCCGTGTGGTTGCCCCACGAGTTACGTTCGTACGTGATCACCGAGGCGATTTCGACGTCGTTCAGCGTCGGCGCCCACGAAGGCATCGCGTTCTTGCCCTTCAACACGAGACTCACGTGCTGCCCGATCGGACCGTTGGCGATCTTGCTGCCGTCGAGCGCCGGGAATGCGCCCGCGCCCTTGCCGGTCGGCTGGTGGCAGACCGCGCAGTTCGACGCGTAGACCTTGCCGCCGCGTTCCATCAGCTCGGCCATCGTGTAGGTCTTGTTCGGATCGTCCTGGCCGGCGGCCATTTTCTTCTTCTGCTCGTCGACCCACTTCGCGTAGTCGTCGGCAGACAGCACCTCGACGACGACCGGCATGAACGCGTGTTCCTTGCCGCACAGTTCGGTACAGAAGCCGCGGAACGTGCCGGTGCGGTTGGCCTTGAACCACGTGTCGCGCACGAAGCCGGGAATCGCGTCCTGCTTCACGCCGAAGGCCGGCACGTACCAGGAGTGGACCACGTCGTTCGCGGTGGTGATGATGCGGATTTTCTTGTCGACCGGCACCACGAGCGGGTTGTCGACTTCCTGCAGATACAGCGTGGAGATCGGCTCGCGGCCATCGGTTTGCGCGCGCGGCGTGGCGAGCGTGGACAGGAAGCCGATGCCCTCGCCCGGACCCTTCACGTAGTCGTAGCCCCACTTCCACTGGTAGCCGGTGACCTTGATCGTGAGGTCGGCGTTCGAGGTGTCCTTCATCGCGACGACGGCCTTGGTGGCGGGCAGCGCCATCAGCACGACGATGATGAACGGCACGATCGTCCAGATGATTTCGACGGTGGTGCTTTCGTGGAAATTGGCTGCGTTGTGGCCTTTCGATTTGCGGTGCGCGAAGATCGAATAGAACATCACGCCGAACACACCGATGAAGATCACGGTGCAAAGTCCCAGCATGAACATGTGGAGGCTGAACAGCTCCTCAGCGATTCTCGTTGCAGGCGGCTGGAGATTGATCGCGTTGACGGCTGGGCCGCCCGGAGCATCGCCCACTGCCAGGGCGGCACCGGCGAAAAGCAGTCCGCTCGTCGCCAGCACGCTCATGAGCGCTCGCTTGATTGTTTTCATAGCTTCCTTACCCAAATTTTCCATTCAAACCCCTCGACCCCGCTGGCAGCGTGTCGCGCCCCCTTGAACGCCGCGCGTCCGGCACCATCTAACAACGTGCCAGCCACATACGTAGTTCGCCTGCGAACTGCGCGCGCCGATTCTGCGCGAGGTGTTGCCCGATCATGATCGTCTGCCCGCGCGAGACCAGCTTGATCTGATCGCGCGGCGTTGCGCCCGGCTCTATCCGCACCCAGCGCGGATTGAATTCGAACTGCGTAATCTGCTCGGCACTGACCTGCTCGATCACGAGCCGGTTCGGAAACAACCGGATGCGCTCGTAATCGACAGCATGACGCGCATATATTGCAAACGCGATACCTACGGCCAGCAATTCGATTCCAGTGAACGGCAACACCAGCCAGGCGCCGACCAGAACCAGCATGAATGCAATTGCCAACGAAAACAACGCAAGCGACACGTACAGACAGACGAACTGCCGCGGCGATATCGAACAGTTGCGCTTCATGGTCCAGTCCCTAAGGACCGGTTCTGAATCCGCCAGCAGATGATCTGATGCGCCCATCGCTGCCTCCTGCGAATCGTCGAGTCCGGCCTGCCTTCTTTTACTTCCGGATGCATCTCGCGGCCGCCGTTCGAGTCACTGTTTCCAGCATCACTCGCGAGCGCGCCAACCCCTACCGCATCACTTCATTTTGCAGCCCCGCGCCTCGGGCTTGCCACCCCAAATGTGGGAACCTCGGGTGACAAACTGACGCATTATAGGCGCGATCCATAGCATCGACAAGCAAGCCCCGATCGGCCCGCAAGCCAGGCGCGACAAGCCTTCGCGCCATTTTGCCCGGCATTTTGCGGCTCTTTTGGAGGGCAAATCCCAGGCATAACGGATGTCCTCTTTACCGCTTTTGCAACACGTCAACCGCACCGTCGGCAAGCAGTTGATGACAGCACCGCAATCTGCTATCCACGCTTGCCCGGACCTCGTCCGATGTCCTCGAGCCGCACGATGCCATGTCCTTCCGCCGTGGTGCGCGGCACGGCTTTCCATGCGTGGCCGTAGATCACCTCGAAGGTCAGCGCGATCGTGCCGTCGGCGCGCCGGCGCGCTTCGAGCGCGGCGAGCAGGGCTTTGTGCAACCGACGCGCGAGCACGCCGTCATGCGCATCGCGCTCGAACGGGTACGCGCCCCAGCGACGCACGTCCGCGAGCAGCGACTCGGGCGACTTATAGGTGATCGTCAGCGTCTCCTGGTCCATCACCGGAATTTCGAAGCCGGCCTCGACGAGCATGTCGCCGAGGTCGTGCATGTCGACGAAGTCGATCACATGCTTGCGAGACGCGACGCCGTGGGCGGCCTCGATCTCGGCGTAGGCACCGCGCAACTCCTTCAGCGTATCGGGGCCGAGCGTGCTGAACATTAGCAGGCCGTTGACCTTCAGCACGCGCTGCCATTCGGGAAACACCAGATCGGGCCGCGAGTGCCAGTGCAGCGCGAGGTTGGACCAGATGAATTCGAATGCGCCGGACGTGAACGGCAGCGCGGAGAAATCGGTCTGCGCGAAGCGCGGGCCACGCGCGCCGAGCGCCTTGCCGAGCGAGGCGGGAAGAAAGCGCCGCCAACTGGTGTCGCCGGCATCGTGACGCAGCGCGCGGCGGAGCATGCCGTGCGACAGATCAGCGCCGAACACCGGCGCCTCGGGAAAGCGTTCGCGCAATGCGGGGAGGTCTTCGCCCGCGCCGCAACCGGCGTCGAGCACGCTCGAGGGCGCCACCTTGATGTAATCGAGACGCTCGCGCATGCGCTGCGCAATCTCTCGCGGCAGGAACGCAACCTCGTCGAAGGTGGCAGCGCGACGGTCGAAAATACGTCTGAGGCGCCGTGAATCGTAGGCCGGACGGCCAGATTGAGCGGATGTTGGGGACATGTGTGTCGTGCTGGCGTGAGCTCGAAGTATACTCGTTCGTTCCTCTCCATTCAGCGAGAACGGCTTTCACCGGCGCTCACTCGTGCGATTCCAGTCATTTTCTTCGTCGTGTCGAAATCAGGTGGCGCGTTTTGCGCGCGGACTGCATTCGGCATGGCCGCGGGCCTTGAACGCCGCGCTGCCGAACCTGTGCGCGTTGTGCGGCAATTTGTCGCATAAGACGTTGTGCGACGGTTGCGACGCGGCCTACTGGAACGAGAGCCGGCTGCGCTGCACCGTTTGCGCGGTGCCGTTGCCGGCGTCACGCTGGGTCGCTCAGGCGCGGTATCGCTGCGCGGATTGCGTGGCCGAGCCGCCGCCGTTCGACGCGAGCTTCGCGCTCGCCGACTATCGCGCGCCGCTCGATACGCTCGCGGTCGGCCTGAAGTTCCGCGCCCGGCTGATGCTCGCGCGAGACTTCGCGCAACGCCTCGCGCGGCTCGCTGAAGCCAATTGGCACGACGCGGCCGAGCGGCCCGACGTGATCGCGCCTGTGCCGCTCGCCGGTCGCCGTCTGGTCGAGCGCGGTTACAACCAGGCCTGGCAGATCGCGCGGCCGCTCGCCCGGGCGCTCGGCGTGCGCGGCGACCCCACGCTGCTCGAACGAACGCTCGACACCGCGCCGCAATCGCGCCTCGATCTCGATGCGCGCCGGCAGAACGTCGGCCGAGCGTTTCGCGTCGCGCGCCCAGTGCGCGGCCTGCACGTCGGCATCGTCGACGATGTCATGACGAGCGGCGCGACGCTCGAAGCGCTCGCGCATACGCTGAAGGCCGCCGGCGCGCGGCGGGTTACGAACTTCGTCGCGCTGCGCACTCCGAAAAACTAGCTTTTACGTGGTCTTCTTATGTTCAACGTCGTTCTCGTAGAACCCGAAATTCCGCCCAACACCGGCAACGTGATTCGCCTGTGCGCGAACACCGGCGCCCGGCTGCACCTGATCGAGCCGCTCGGCTTCCCTCTCGACGACACCAAGATGCGGCGCGCCGGCCTCGACTATCACGAGTACGCGGAAATGAACGTGCATGCCGATTGGGACGCGTTCATCGCGAAAGAAACGCCCGACGCGTCGCGCATGTTCGCATTCACGACGCGCGGCTCGGGGCGCTTTCACGACCACGCGTTTCAACCGGGCGACTGGTTCGTGTTCGGCGCCGAAACGCGCGGCCTGCCCGGCACGGTGCTCGAGCGCTTTGCGAACGAACAGCGCGTGCGTCTGCCGATGCGTCCCGGCAATCGCAGTCTGAATCTGTCGAATACGGTGGCGATCGTGGTGTTCGAAGCGTGGCGTCAGGCCGGCTTCGAAGGCGGCGCCTGACGGCGTTCGAGCTCGGCCTCGTAGCGTGCGAACATCGCGTCGTCGAAGCACGCGAACGTCACGTGCTTCATGTGTGGTGTGCGCGGCAACGTGTCGAGTACGGTCGCGACCGCGATGCTGACCGCATCGTCGGCGGGGAAACGGTAGATACCGCAGCTGATCGCTGGAAACGCGATGCTCGTGCACTGAGTTTCGCGCGCGACTTCGAGTGAGCGCTGATAGCACGATGCGAGCAGGTCGGCTTCGCCATGCGCGCCGCCACGCCACACTGGACCGACCGCGTGAATAACATGCTTCGCGGGCAGACGATAGCCGGCGGTGATTTTGGCGTCGCCGGTCGCGCAGCCGCCGAGCGTTTCGCATTCGCGCAGCAACTCCTTGCCGGCCGCGCGATGAATCGCGCCATCCACACCGCCGCCGCCGAGCAGCGAAGTATTCGCGGCATTGACGATCGCATCGACGGCGAGCGTCGTGATATCGACCACGCGCGCTTCGAGCGTGCACGTGCCAAGCCTGAGAATGAAGGTGGGCATGGGAACCTCGCTGACCCGAGTCTCGCTCACGAAGTGGACAACCCGAAGTGGACAACCAGGCGAGGCAGCCGTTCAACGCGAATTTCCGCTAAACGGCTGATAGAAAAGGCTTTATTCCGCCTTCGAATCGCGCCGCAGGAGCGCGCTAACCGCATCGCGCGGCGCCACGCCGTCGAACAGCACCGCGCAGACCGCCTGCGTGATCGGCATTTCGATTGCATGAGCACATGCGATCGAGAGTACCGCCCGCGCGCAGCGCACGCCTTCGGCCACGTGACCGAGACCGCCGAGGATGTCGTCGAGCGTGCGGCCCGTGGCGAGTTGCAGGCCCACGGTGCGGTTGCGCGACAGATCGCCGGTGGCAGTCAGAATCAGATCACCGAGGCCGGTCAACCCGGTAAAGGTTTCCGCGCGCCCACCGAGCGTCACGCCAAGGCGCGACATTTCGGCGAGGCCGCGGGTGATCAGCGCCGCGCGTGCATTGAGGCCGAGGCCGAGGCCATCGGCGATGCCCGTGGCGATGGCGAGCACGTTTTTCACCGCGCCGCCCACTTCGACGCCGACGACGTCGTCGCCGGTGTAGATGCGCATCGCGCCGTGATGGAACGCCGCGACCGTGCGTTCGCGGCACGCCGCCGACGGGCTCGCGATCGTCAACGCAACCGGCAGCCCCTGCCCGACTTCGCGCGCGAAGCTCGGTCCGGACAACACGCCGTTGCTCGCATGCTCGGGCAATTCCGCCGCGACCGCCTGATGCGGCAACAACTGCGAATCCGCTTCGAACCCCTTGCACAGCCACACGATATGCGCGGGCACCTTGCCCGCATCGCGCATCGCGCGCAACAGGCCGCGCAGGCCAGCCACGGGCGTCGCGACCACGCACAGCGCATCGTCGTCGAGTGCGTGATCGAGCGCCACTCCGAGATCCGCTTCAAAGCGAAGCGCGGGCGGCAACGCGACGCCCGCCAGATAGCGGGCGTTTTCATGCGAAGTGGAAAGCTCGGCGATGAGCGCGGACTCGCGCGCCCACAACACCGTGTGGTGCCTTAAGGCCAGATGGCCGGCGAGGGCGGTGCCCCAGGCGCCAGCGCCGAGAACGGCGACTTTCATAGCCGGCACTGCGCGCGGCGCCTTAATGCGTGACGCCTTTTTGCGCCGCGCCGTCCTGCTGGGCCGCGCTCATCTGGGCGAGACGCTGCTCGTACAGCGCCTGGAAGTTGATCTCGGCGAGGTGGATCGGCGGGAAGCCGGCGCGGGTGATCGCATCGGCGATGTTCGAGCGCAGGTACGGGAACAGGATGGTCGGGCAGGCAATGCCGACGAGCGGATCGATCTGCTCGGCAGGAATGTTGCGAATGTCAAAAATGCCGGCCTGTTTCGCTTCGATCAGGAACGCGACCTTGTCCGACACCTTGGCCGTGACCGTGCCCGTCACGAGAATTTCAAACACGGATTCGGCGAGGCGCTCGGCCTTCACGTCGACTTCGACTTCGACCGACGGCATTTCCTGCTCGAGGAAGATACCCGGCGAATTCGGCTGCTCGAGCGACATGTCCTTCAGATAGATGCGCTGGATGTTGAAGAACGGCTGGTTATTCTCGTCGGACATGATGGTGATTCCTGATAGGTGTGCGTGGCGGCGGCCGATGCACGCATGGGCCGCCAGATTATTGCGCCGGCTTGCCGGCTCCACGAGGAGCGCGTGCGCCGGCTTATCGAGTGGTCCGCCCGCTCGCGCGGCGCGAAACGCGCGAACTCAGGCTGCTTCGAGCAGCGGCGTCAGACCGCCCGCGCGATCGAGCGCGGAAAGGTCATCATAGCCGCCCACATGCGTCTCGCCGATGAACACCTGCGGCACCGTGCGACGACCGGTCCGGGTCATCATCTCCTCACGACGGCCCGGGTCCTTGTCGATCAGTACTTTCTCAACGTGCTCGACGCCGCGCGACTTTAAAAGACGTTCGGCCATCTGGCAATACGGGCACACCTGGGTGCTGTACATGATCACTTTGTTCACTTGGCTGCTCCTTGTTTCACAACCGGCATACCGGCTTTCTGCCAGGCATCGACGCCGCCCTCGAGAACATGGACTTCCGCGTATCCCGCTTCCTGCACGATACGCGCGGCCTTGTTCGACTGCTGGCCGGTCTGGCACACCAGCAGCACCGGGTTGCTCTTGTTCTTCGCGAGTTGCGTGACTTTCGCCTGCAACTCTGCGAATTCGAAATGCCGTGCCGAGGGCAGGTGCCCCTTGGCGTAATCGGCGGACGGCCGCAGATCGATGACCGCCGCGTTGCGCCGGTTGATCAGTTGGGTGGCTTCAGCGGCCGACAGGCCGCCACGTCCACGCCGACTGATGGTCGGCCACAGCAGCAACCCACCAGAGATAAGGACGATTGCGATCAGGACAAGGTTTGTGTATTCGGTGAAAAACTTCACGGAAGATCCGCCGGAAAGAGAGAAATCGAAAAGGTCAACCCGAGCATTATAAAATAACCGTTCGACGCGATGGCGATGCGCCGCCCGAGGCGCCGCGCAGCGCGAGACCGCTTCCTCACTACCGACCGGCAACTCTCATGTACAAACTCGTTCTCATCCGCCACGGCGAATCGACTTGGAACAAGGAAAACCGCTTCACCGGCTGGGTCGACGTCGACCTCACCGAGCAGGGCAACCTCGAGGCGCAGCAGGCGGGCGGACTGCTCAAGGAATCGGGCTATACGTTCGACATCGCCTACACGTCGGTGCTCAAGCGCGCGATCCGCACGCTGTGGCATGTGCAGGACCAGATGGATCTGATGTACCTGCCCGTCGTGCATTCGTGGCGCCTGAACGAACGCCACTACGGCGCGCTGTCGGGTCTGAACAAGGCCGAAACCGCCGCGAAGTTCGGCGACGAGCAGGTGCTGGTCTGGCGCCGCAGCTACGACACGCCGCCGCCCGCGCTCGAGCCCACCGACGAGCGCGCGCCGTACACCGATCCGCGCTACGCCAAGGTGCCGCGCGAGCAACTGCCGCTGACCGAGTGCCTGAAAGACACGGTCGCGCGCGTGTTGCCGCTGTGGAACGAGTCGATTGCGCCGGCCATCAAGTCGGGGCGCAGCATCCTGATCGCCGCGCACGGCAACTCGATCCGCGCGCTGGTCAAGTATCTCGACAACATCTCGGACAGCGACATCGTCGGCCTCAACATCCCGAACGGCGTGCCGCTCGTCTATGAACTCGACGACAACCTGAAGCCGATCAAGCACTACTATCTCGGCGACCAGGACGCGATCGCCAAGGCGCAAGCCGCGGTCGCGAGCCAGGGCAAGGCGGGCTGATCCGGCATATCCGGGCGCGGCCCACGCCACGAAAACGCGCGGGGCCGCACGCAGACAACCTGGCCGACAAGAAATTCTGTATTGCGCCCGGCGGTCAGATTCAGAGGTCCGCTGCAGGGTTCACCGTAGCGGCGAGCGCATCCGCTGGCCTTGCGCGGCAACTCTCAGTTCCGACCCGCCGAGTGCCATGTCGTACGGCTCGCCATCCGCGGCTCGGGTCGCAAGAACCAGGACCTTCCCGTACTGTCGAAGCACGATTGCCTGCACCGCGCCCTGAGCAGGCGGGTGTGCAGTTATACTTGTCCGTCCAATCTTTATCGACGCTGCCACGCGCTTCCGACCGCAACAGACTCTATGCGAAAGAACCTGAAAAATATCGGCCTGATTGCCGCGGGCCTTGCTACCGGTGTCTTTGCCACCCTGCAATACTCCGCCTCGGCCCAGCAACCCGCAAGCGCTGCGGTCGCCCCGCTGCCGCTAGACCAGCTCAGGCTTTTCGCCGAAGTGTTCGGGCAGATCAAGCACGAATACGTTGAACCGGTCGACGACAAGAAGCTGCTCACCGCCGCGATCAAGGGCATGGTGTCCAGCCTCGACCCGCACTCGTCGTACCTCGACAAGACCGACTACGAAGAGCTGCAGGAGCAGACCAAGGGCCGCTTCGCGGGCCTCGGCATCGAAATTTCGTCGGAAGACGGCCTGATCAAGGTGATTTCGCCAATCGAAGACACGCCCGCGTTCCGCGCCGGCATCCGTCCGGGCGACCTGATCACGCGCATCAACGACAAGCCCGTGCGCGGCATGACGCTCGACCAGGCGGTCAAGCAGATGCGCGGCGACCCGGGCACCAAGGTCACGCTGACCATCTTCCGCAAGACCGACGACCGCACGTTCCCGCTCACCGTCACGCGCGCGATCATCAAGGTGCAGTCGGTGAAGGGCAAGATCATCGCGCCGGGCTTCGCGTACGTGCGCATCACGAGCTTCCAGGAACGCACCACGCCTGACCTCGCGGCCAAGCTGCAGGATCTCGCGCGCCAGGAGCCGAACCTGAAGGGCCTCATCCTCGACCTGCGCAACAACGGCGGCGGTCTGCTGCAAAGCGCGGTCGGCGTCGCGGGCGCGTTCCTGCCGCCGAATTCGGTGGTGGTGTCGACCAACGGCCAGATTCCGGATTCGAAGCAGATCTATCGCGACACCTACGATAACTACCGTCTGCAATCGTTCGACAGCGATCCGCTCAAGGACGTCCCGGCCATCTTCAAGACCGTGCCCATGATCGTGCTGACCAACGCGTATTCGGCGTCGGCGTCGGAAATCGTCGCGGGCGCGCTGCAGGATCAGCACCGCGCGCTGATTCTCGGCAAGACCACGTTCGGCAAGGGTTCGGTGCAAACCGTGCGCCCCCTGACGGCCGACACCGCACTGCGCCTGACCACCGCGTATTACTACACGCCGAGCGGCCGTTCGATCCAGAACAAGGGCATCCGCCCCGACATTCCGGTCGATCAGTACGCGGACGGCGATCCGGACGACGCGCTCGTGACCCGCGAAGTCGACTACTCGAATCACCTCGCGAACACGCAGGACCCGAACGAGAAGAAGGAAGCGGAGCAGCGCGAGCAGGAGCGCATGGAGCAACTGCGTCAGCTCGAAGAGCAGAACGACAAGAAGACGCCGGAACAGCGCCAGAAGGAGCGCGAACGCAAGCCGGTCGAGTTCGGTTCGGCTGACGACTTCATGCTGCAACAGGCAGTCGACAAACTCGAAGGCAAGCCGGTTCAGGAATCGAAGTCGTTGATGGAACGCCGTCTCGCGCAGAACAAGCCGGACACGTCGGCCTCCGCGCCGGTCGCGGTGAAGCCGACGCAACCGGTGCCGGGCGCATCGGGACCGGCGCCGGCTTCGGCACCGGCTCCCGCTGGCAAGTAAGCTGGCCGACAGGCAGCGAACCGCGCGCGTGTCTTCGCAGCACGACAGTCTGCGAAGACACGCCGCAACAGTTTCAGCAAAAGCCGCCGCCTAACCGGTGGCGCATCACGGCAAGCCGCAACCGCCACCCTCCCCGCGCGATTAAAATAACAGGCACGAATGCGCGCCGCGGCGCCTCGGCCTGCCTCTCCTTGCGCGACACAGCGACATAGCGACACACCCCACGCGCCCCGCCATGAATGACGATCAACTCCTTCGCTACTCCCGCCACATCCTCGTCGATGAAATCGGCATCGAGGCGCAGCAGCGTTTTATCGACGCCCACGCGATCATCGTCGGCGCGGGCGGGCTCGGTTCGCCAGCCGCGCTGTATCTCGCGGCGGCGGGCGTCGGCCGTCTGACGCTCGTCGATGCCGATACCGTCGACCTGACTAATCTACAACGACAGATCCTGCACGTGAGCGCGTCGGTTGGACGTAGGAAGGTCGAGTCCGGGCGCGACATGCTCGCGCGGATCAATCCCGAGGTCGTCGTCAACGCGGTGGCCGAGCGCGTCGACGATGCGTGGCTCGACCGCGAGGTGCCGCACGCGAGTGTCGTGCTCGATTGCACCGACAACTTCGCGACGCGTCACGCGATCAACCGCGCGTGCGTCAAGCATCGCGTGCCGCTCGTGTCGGGAGCGGCGCTGCGCTTCGACGGCCAGATCAGCACTTTCGATTTCCGCGATGAAGCGTCGCCGTGCTACGCGTGCGTGTTTCCCGAAGACCAGCCGTTCGAAGAAGTCGCATGCTCGACGATGGGCGTGTTCGCGCCGACGGTCGGCATCATCGGTTCGATGCAGGCTGCCGAAGCGCTGAAGGTGATCGGCGCAATCGGCACGCCGCTCGTGGGCCGCCTGACGATGCTCGATTCGCTGCGGATGGAATGGAACACGATGCGCATCGGACGTCAGCCGGATTGTCCGGTGTGCGGCCACGCGCACGGGTCTTGAGGCGGTTCTGCACTGCCCGTTCGCTTGACGCCGAAATAGCAGAACGCCGCACATGTGCGGCGTTTTTTCGTTCAACGAGGCAAGACGATGCGCGTCAGATTCAAACCAGCGCGACCCGCTTGAGCGCCGCCTGCACCTCCTCCGGCTCGAACGAAGCCAGCACGTCGGCAACGGGCTTTTCGAGCGTCTTCAGATGCGAGCGCAGCACCTCCTGCTTGACCTCGAGGAGTTGGCTCGGATGCATCGAAAACTCGGTCAGACCCATGCCGAGCAGCAGACGCGTCAACGCCGGATCGCCCGCCATCTCACCGCACACCGACACGGGCACGCCCGCGCGCTTCGCCTCGCGCAGCGTGAACGCGATCAGATGCAGCACGGCCGGATGCAGCGGGTCGTACAGATGCGCGACCGCGTTGTCCGCGCGATCGATCGCGAGCGTGTACTGAATCAGATCGTTGGTGCCGATCGACAGGAAATCGAGCCGCTTCAGAAACAGCGGCAACGCGATCGCGGCGGCCGGGATCTCGATCATCGCGCCCACCTGCACGTTCGGATCGTAAGCGATACCCGCGTCGTCCAGTTGACGCTTTGCTTCGCGGATCAGATCGAGCGTCTGGTCGATTTCCTGCGCGTGCGCGAGCATCGGGATCAGGATCTTCACCCTGCCGAACGCCGACGCGCGCAGGATCGCGCGCAACTGCGTGAGGAACATCTGCGGCTCGGACAGGCTCCAGCGAATCGCGCGCAAACCGAGCGCCGGATTCGCGGCGGTCTCGTAGCCGTCGCCGCCCATCGAATCGAGCGGCTTGTCGGCGCCGACGTCGATCGTGCGGATCGTGACCGGCAAGCCGTTCATCAGTTCGACCGCGCGACGATACGCGCTGAACTGCGCCTCCTCTTCGGGCATCCGGTGCTTGTGATTCATGAACAGAAACTCGGTGCGGAACAGACCCACGCCGGTCGCGCCCGATTCGACCGCCGCGCGCGCGTCGTCCGGCAACTCGATGTTCGCGCACAGTTCGATGCGCGTGCCGCACAGCGTTTGCGTCGGCGAGAACTTGAGCCGTTGCAGCTTGCGCTGCTCGAGCTCCTTCTCGCTTTGCCGGTACGAGTATTCCTCGAGCACGATCGGCGCGGGATCGACGATCACGATGCCGTGGTCGCCATCGACGATGATCAGATCGTCCTGGCGGATCAGCGCGCTCGCATGCTGCACGCCGACCGCGGCCGGAATGCCGAGGCTGCGCGCGACGATCGCGGTGTGCGACGTGCGCCCGCCCAGATCGGTGACGAAGCCCTGGAACGTCTGCGTCTTGAACTGCATCATGTCGGCCGGCGCGATGTCGTGCGCGACCACGATCATCTCGTCGCACGCGCCATGCACGTTGCCGACGATGCCCGGCGCGCCCGCGAGCGCCTTCAGCACGCGCTCGACGACCTGCTCGATATCGGCCTTGCGCTCGCGCAGGTATTCGTCTTCGATAGTGTCGAAATGACGCGACAGTCTTTCGAGCTGTTCGGTCAGCGCCCATTCCACGTTGTAGCGGCGCGTGCGGATCAGGTCGATGGTTTCCTGAACGAGCATGACGTCGTTCAGGATCATCGTGTGAACGTCGATGAACGCGCCCATTTCGCTCGGGGCATCCGCGGCAAGATCGGCGCGCAATACGTTGAGTTCTTCATGCACGCGCTGCTGAGCCGCGCGAAAACGCCCGACCTCCCCTTCGATCTGGGGCGGTTCGATCAGATAGTGGTCTACGTCGAGTGCTGCCGGGGCGATCAGATAGGCCCGCCCGATGGCGATACCGCGTGACACGGGAATTCCATGCAGCGTGAATGACACGCGCACCTCCTCTAGTTGTGTAATGCCGCGGCAAACCGCTGCAATGCTCTCAGACTGTACTAGGCATTATAAATTCCGCGCCTTTTTGAAGTGTGTCAGCGGTGTGTGCAGCGCAGCACGGATTATCGCAATGAGGTGCCCTCGTACCCGGCGAAGCTTCGCTTTATACACGTCGCGCAAAACATATGGTTTAAACATTGAAAACGCATGTCGTCTTACGCACTCTTCCCGATGGCTTTCGCGCCGCTTCTAGATCCCTTTAATGTCGATTAACGGCGCGCCTCTTCTGATATTCAGATGTCGGCGGCGAAAAAAAACCGCGGACTGAGCCGCGGCATTTTCGGGTTTGTCGAACGCAAAGCGCGCGGCTTTATTGACCTTCGCCAAATTTATCGGCGATCAGTTTCAAGAGCGCGTCCATCGCGTCCTGTTCGTCGGCGCCTTCCGTTTCGATCAGCACGGTACTGCCGATGCCCGCGGCCAGCATCATCACGCCCATGATGCTCTTCGCGTTGATACGACGGCCATTGCGGCTCATCCAGATTTCCGCCTGGTAGTTGCCCGCGAGTTGCGTCAACTTGGCCGACGCGCGCGCGTGCAGCCCCAGCTTGTTCACAATTGTGGTTTCCTGTTGCAGCATGTGATGGTCCGAAGCGCGGGTGAATGAAATGGTGAAACGTGTTACTGCAAAGCGGCTTCAATGCGATCGGCACCGTTGCGAAACCGCTTGAATCCGTCGAAGCTTGCCTGCGAACCAGCCCGGCTTACAGGCCGGTCGCGTCCGTCTTTTGCGTCAGATCGGCATCGGCCGGCAAAGCGGGAACACAGTCGGCGGCCGCCGCGTCAGGCGGCAGCGCCGGCAGGCACTCGGCAGCGCACACTGGCGGCGTGACCGGTGTCGGCATCGCCGGTCCGATCGCGTGCACGCCCTTGGTCGCACCGGCGAGCGCCTTGTCGACGAGCGTGTCGAGCGGCGTCGCGCGATAGCAGACCGCGCGCACCAGCATCGGCAGATTGACGCCGCACAGCACACGCACGTCCGGCACGGTGGCGAGCCGGCCCGCGATGTTGGCCGGCGTCGCGCCGAACATGTCGGTCAGCACGAGCGCGCCGTTCTCTTCCTTCAGCCGCACGACTTCCGAATTCGCGAACGCGACGACCTGCGCAGGATCGCAATCCGGCGACACGTCGATCACGCCGATACGCGCCGGCAAACCGCCATAGATGTGGGAAATGCAATCGCGCAACGCGGTGGCGAATGGAGCGTGCGCAATGATCAGAATGCCTGCCATGTCAGCCTTACTGCAAAAGAACGGCCCCAAACCGTGGACCGGGACTCGAGCCCGGTTCGCCATCGCCCCGGACCGGCCGTGGGTCGCGAGGGCGGGAATGCATCGTCGGGCGAGCGGGCATTGTAGCAGCCTCATTTTCGCGCCAACCCCGACGCCACGCCTGATGCGGATTTACTACACAGATTGGGGGTGCAGCCGGGCAATCAAGGCCACTGCGTCGGCGCGCCACGCGAGCGCCACGCGTCAGCCGACCACGCGCTCCAGCGCGTCGACGAACATCGCGGCGACGTCGAAGCCGGTCTGGTCCATGATCTCGCGGAAACACGTCGGGCTCGTGACGTTGACTTCGGTGAGCCAGTCGCCGATCGCATCGAGTCCGACCAGCAGCAGGCCGCGCGCCGCCAGCACCGGCGCGAGCGTATCGGCGATCTTGCGATCCTGCTCGCTGAGCGGCCGCGCGACGCCCAGTCCGCCGGCCGCCAGATTGCCGCGCACCTCATTACCCTGAGGAATGCGCGCGAGCGAGTACGGCACCGCTTCGCCGCCGATCAGCAGGATGCGCTTGTCACCTTCCTTGATCTCGGGGATGAATTTCTGCGCCATCACCGAGCGCGCGCCGTCGTGGCTCAGCATTTCGACGATCGAGCCGAGGTTCATGCCGTCCGCCTTCACGCGGAATACGCCCATGCCGCCCATGCCGTCGAGCGGCTTCAGGATCACGTCGCCGTGCTGTTCGTGGAACGCGCGCAGACGCGCCGGGTCGCGAGTGACCAGCGTCGGCGCGACGAACTGCGCGAACTCGCCGATTGCGAGCTTCTCCGAATGATCGCGGATCGCCTGCGGTTTGTTGAAGATGCGCGCGCCGCCACGCTCGGCCAGTTCGAGCAGCCAGGTCGACGTCACGTATTCCATGTCGAACGGCGGGTCCTTGCGCATCACGACCGCGCCGAAGCTCGCGAGCGCGCGCGGCGTGGCGGGATCGGCGGCAAACCAGACATCACGATGCAGATCCGTGGTATCGCCGACGATCGCAATGCGCTGCACGTTCGCCTCGACATCGCCGCCCGTCCACGCCAGATGCTTCGGCTCGCAGGTGTACATCGTGTGACCGCGCCGCGCCGCTTCGGCCATCATCGCGTAGGTCGTGTCTTTGTAGATCTTGAAATGGCTGAGCGGATCGGCGATGAAAAGAATGTCCATGAAAGTCCCGGTGCGCCCTGAGGGGCGTGACATTGTTCGTCAATATAGTCTTTGAAGACGGCGATGGCGGCACGCATGCCGCCATCCTGCCGCGCGAGGTGGCTTAGACCTGGATCGCTTCAGGATCGGTCTTTTCGAGTTCGACCGATGCGGCCAGCAACCCGAGCCGCGCGACGACGCCATACATATAGAAGCGGTTCGGCGGCGCCGCGCCGGGCTTCGCGTGCGCATCGGGCAGCGCCGTGTGTTCGAAGCCGAGCGGCACGAAGTGCATGCCCGGCGCGTTCAGGTTCTGGTCGCGCTCGCGGCTGCCGTGCACGCGATAGAAGCCGCCCACCACATAGCGGTCGATCATGTAGACGACCGGCTCGGCGACTTCCTCGCCGATGCGCTCGAACGTGTAGACGCCTTCCTGCACGATCACGTCGTGCACTTCGAGGCCGTCTTTGGTCGCGGCCATGCGCGTGCGTTCGCGCTTCGTCAGCGCGGCGACTTCCGATGCGTCGTGCACGGTCATCACGCCCATGCCGTAGGTGCCCGCATCGGACTTGATCACGACATACGGTTTTTCGGAGATGCCGTACTCGCGATACTTGCGCGCGATCTTCTTCAGCACGCCGTCGATCGCATCGGCAAGGGCTTCCTCGCCGGTGCGCTGCTGGAAGTCGACGCCCTCGACGTGCGCGAAATACGGATTGATCATCCACGGATCGATCTCGACCATCTTCGCGAACTTCTTCGCGACGTCGTCATAGCACGAGAAATGCGTCGACTTGCGACGCACCGCCCAGCCCGCATGCAGCGGCGGCAGCAGGTACTGCTCGTGCAGGTTTTCGAGCACGGGCGGAATACCGCCGGACAGATCGTTGTTCAGCAGGATCGAGCACGGGTCGAAGTTCTTCAGACCAAGGCGCCGCTGCGAGCGCTCGAGCGGTTCGAGCACCAGCTTCTGGCCGTCCGACAGTGCAATCGTGACCGGGCCGTTGATGGTTTCGTCGAGCGTGCCGAAGCGTACGTTCAGACCCGCCTGGCGCATGATCGACGCAAGCCGGGCGACGTTTTCGAGGTAGAACGCGTTGCGGGTGTGACGCTCGGGAATGACGAGCAGATTCTTCGCGTCCGGGCAGATCTTTTCGATCGAGGCCATCGCGGCCTGCACCGCGAGCGGCAGCACTTCCTGCGGCAGATTGTTGAACGCGCCGGGAAACAGATTGGTGTCGACCGGCGCGAGCTTGAAGCCCGCGTTACGCAGATCGACGGAACAGTAGAACGGTGGCGTGTGCTCCTGCCATTCGAGCCGGAACCAGCGTTCGATAGCGGGCGTGGCGTCGAGGATCTTCCGCTCGAGGTCGAGCAGCGGGCCGTTTAACGCCGTAACTAGGTGCGGAACCATTGATCACTCGCAGACTGGAGAAAAAAGATTGTAGAGCAAATGCTTTGTCCATTTGGGGACGGTTTCTCCATTCGCAAGCAGACTCGAATGCATTCTCCCTATCTCGATGATAGGCGCGGAAAATCGCCGTTCGCAACCCGATCAGCAAGAAAAAAGCCCGCCATGAAGGCGGGCGAAATTGCTGCGCTTGCTTAACATTTTTTCTTACTGACGGGCCCGCGAGCGCGGGCCGAACCGGGACAGGTTCTCCGTTATTCGACTTTCTCGCCGTGCAGGCTCACGTCGAGGCCTTCGCGCTCCTGCTCTTCGGTCACGCGGATGCCCATCACCAGGTCGATGATCTTCAGCAGCACGAAGCTCACCACGCCGCTGTAGATCAGCGTCGTCAGCACGCCCTTCGCCTGCAGGATCACGCTGCCGTCCGAGCCGCTGATGTCCTTGACCGCGAACACGCCGGTCAGCAGCGCACCGATGATCCCGCCGATGCAGTGCACGCCGAACGCGTCGAGCGAATCGTCGTACCCGAACTTGTGCTTGAGCCACGTGGCCGCCCAGAAGCAGACCACACCCGCGACGATACCGATCACGAGCGCGCCGAGCGTGCCGACGAAGCCCGACGCCG